>JBAXHK010000169.1:0-4229 GCA_037138935.1 Actinomycetes bacterium | reverse complement strand
TTGACGGGGTCATCGCCCAGCATGCCCAAGAGCCGCGGTTGACCGTTGATGCGCAGATGAATGAAGGCGTGCTGTCGGGGCAACTTGGACTAACCGGTTGGCCCGGGGTAGCCGAGGAGTCAATAATTGCGCGCGATGTACTACTTGCGGAGCATGTTGATTCGCGGCTGCATGTTTGCCATGTGTCAACAGCCGGATCAGTCGAAGTCATAAAATTGGCCAAGAGTCGTGGTATCAAGGTAACGGCCGAGGTCACACCCCATCACCTGCTACTTACCGAAGACCTTGTTGCAAGTTATGACCCGGTCTACAAAGTTAATCCACCCCTTCGCACGAGTGCTGATGTAACTGCACTTAGAGCAGCGCTGGCAGCCGGCACCATCGATGCAATTGCAACTGATCACGCGCCGCACCCCCATGAAGATAAGGATTGTGAATGGGCTGCTGCGGCATTTGGCATGCTGGGTCTGCAGACGGCATTTAGTATCGCGGTGCTTACGATGATTGATTCCGGGCTCTTGGATTGGCGCGCCCTCGCTGACCGGATGTCGGTTCGTCCGGCCCGGATAGGCCGGGCGCTCGGGCATGGGCACGATCTGAAAGTCGGAGCACCGGCCAATATCTGTGTGGTTGACCCGGGGGCGTCCTGGGTCGTTGAACCCGCGACTTTCGCTTCGAAGAGCAGAAACAGCCCATACGCGGGGATGACATTGCCGGGGAAAATAATGCACGTGCTGAAGGCGGGTAAGCCGACTGTCGAGGGCGGAGACCTCGCGTGTTGAATAGTTACGTGACCCAGCCAATCCACCGCGAGCCGGCAATTTTGGTGCTCGAGGACGGTCGAGTTGCCCGGGGCCAAAGTTATGGCGCGTTAGGTGCCACCTTTGGCGAGGCGGTCTTTAACACCGGGATGACCGGCTACCAAGAGACACTGACCGATCCGTCGTATCACCGCCAGGTGGTAATCATGACCGCCCCGCATATTGGCAATACCGGGGTAAATGACGAAGACGGTGAGTCCGAACGTATTTGGGTGGCTGGCTATGTCATCCGCGACCCTTCGCGGGTTTCATCGAATTGGCGGGCCACCGGTGGCCTAGAAGAGGAGCTTCGAGATCAGGGGATTGTCGGGATATGTGGTGTCGATACCCGGGCCTTAACCCGGCACCTGCGCGAATGCGGGGCTATGAGAGTCGGGATTTTCACTGGTGAGCAAGCCAGCCGGCCGGTTGCGGGCTTATTGGCTCAAGTGCAATCGAGCCCTTCAATGGCGGGCGCGAATCTAACCGATGCGGTGACCACCACCAAGGCGTACACGGTACCTTCTATCGGCACCCGTGAATTCAATGTGGTGGCGGTTGATCTCGGTATAAAGACCATGACCCCGCATCGCCTTTCCGAGCGTGGGGTTGAGGTGCAGGTGGTCCCATCGCTGGTTACCACAGCCGAAATCATGGCAATTAATCCAGACGGGGTGTTCTTCTCAAATGGCCCCGGTGATCCAGCAACCGCTGATGCCACCATTAAGTTGATGTCGGAGGTACTTACCGCTCGCATACCGGTTTTTGGTATTTGTTTTGGTAATCAAATCCTCGGTCGGGCGTTAGGCCTGGAGACGTACAAGTTGCGATACGGTCATCGTGGCATAAATTCACCGGTTCAGGATCTGCGCACCGGACGCGTGAGCGTGACCGCGCACAATCATGGGTTCGCTGTTGAGGCCCCTCGTGGTGAACCATTTCAGACCCCGTTTGGAGCAGCCGAAGTAAGTCACGTATGCCTAAACGATGATGTCGTAGAGGGCCTACGTTGCCTTGAGGTACCGGCTTTCAGCGTGCAGTACCACCCTGAGGCTGCTGCCGGTCCGCATGATGCGGCGGGCTTATTCGATGAGTTTGTTGACTTGATGAGAGCTGGTCGTTAATGCCAAGGCGCGAAGATATTAAGTCGGTCTTGGTTATTGGATCAGGTCCAATTGTCATCGGACAAGGTTGCGAGTTTGATTATTCGGGTACTCAGGCGTGCCGGGTACTAAAGGACGAAGGTCTGCGCGTCGTGCTGGTGAATTCAAATCCGGCAACGATCATGACCGACCCTGAGTTTTCAGACGCTACCTACATTGAGCCCATTACCCCTGAGTTCGTCGAGCGCATCATCGCCAAGGAGCGCCCCGATGCCGTGCTCCCAACTCTAGGGGGCCAAACGGCACTAAATATCGCCATGGCGCTGCATAAGAGCGGTGTGCTGGAGCGCTACGGAGTTGAAATGATCGGCGCCGATGTAGCTGCCATTGAGCGCGGTGAAAACCGCGAGCTGTTTCGCGGAATCGTGGCATCGATAGGCGCCGAGAGCGCCCAATCAGTTGTTTGCCACTCGATGTCAGACTGCCAGGGGGCTGCCGAGAAACTCGGGTTTCCGGTGGTTATTAGACCATCTTTCACCATGGGTGGTGCCGGATCAGGTATTGCCTATAACGATAGTGATCTCCTGCGAATTGCGGGTGCCGGCCTGCAAGCGAGCCCAACTACCGAAGTGCTTCTTGAAGAGTCGATCATTGGCTGGAAAGAGTACGAACTTGAGCTCATGCGCGACCGCGCTGACAACGTGGTGGTTATTTGCTCAATTGAAAACCTCGACCCGATGGGTGTCCACACCGGTGATTCAATAACAGTGGCACCAGCACTTACGTTGACCGATCGCGAGTATCAGCACATGCGCGATGTCGGCATCGAGATTATTCGAGCCGTTGGCGTTGATACCGGTGGTTGTAACATTCAATTTGCAATCGATCCCGCAGATGGGCGCATGATAGTAATCGAGATGAACCCGCGAGTGTCTCGGTCCTCGGCACTTGCTTCCAAGGCGACCGGGTTCCCGATCGCCAAGATCGCTGCCCGGTTGGCGATCGGCTACACCCTCGATGAGATTCCCAATGACATCACGAAGCAAACCCCGGCATCATTTGAGCCCAGCCTTGATTATGTGGTTGTCAAAGTCCCGCGCTTCGCATTCGAGAAGTTCCCTAATGCTGACCCGGTGCTAACCACCACCATGAAGAGTGTGGGCGAGGCGATGTCCATCGGGCGAAACTTTGGTGAGGCATTGCAAAAAGCATTGCGCTCATTGGAGAAACCTGAATCAATTTTCTGGTGGCCGACCAACTCGGCCGATGTTGATGTTCCCGATCTCCTAGAACGCATGCACCGACCCCACGACGGCCGCCTCTTATTGGTGCAGCAGGCCTTGTGGGCGGGGGCCACAATTGATCAGGTGCACGAGTCCACCCGAATAGACCCTTGGTTTCTCGACCAAATCTGCCAACTGAATGAAACCGCGGATGAAATTCGATCAGCGCCGGGTCTTGATGAGCAACTCCTCCTGCGGGTTAAGCGCAGCGGCTTTTCGGATAAGCAAATCGGCCAACTGCGAGGCAGTAGCGAGGACAAAATACGGGAGTTGAGACACAGCCTAGGAGTGCGCCCGGTTTACAAGACCGTTGACACTTGCGCGGCCGAGTTCGCGGCCCAGACCCCATACCACTATTCAACTTACGGTGAAGAAAACGAGGCACTGCCAAGTGACCGCGAGAAAGTCATCATTTTGGGCTCCGGACCAAATCGCATCGGCCAGGGCATCGAGTTCGATTACTCATGCGTACATGCGGCACTAGCTTTGCGTGATGCAGGTTATGAAACCATCATGATCAACTGCAATCCCGAGACCGTCTCCACCGACTATGACACTTCTGACCGCTTGTATTTCGAGCCGCTAACCTTTGAAGATGTGTTGGAGATTGTGCACGCGGAGGAGCAGGCAGGCACGCTAATTGGCGTGATCGTGCAATTGGGTGGGCAAACCCCACTTGCTTTGGCGCAGCGGCTCAAGGGTGCGGGCGTAACGATTATCGGTACTAGCCCCGAGTCGATTCACCTCGCGGAGGACAGGGGCGCATTTGGCCGGGTGCTGGCGAAGGCGGATTTACCTGCACCCAAGCACGGCACCGCGATGTCATTTCCGCAGGCGCAGGCGATTGCGGCTGATGTGGGCTATCCGGTATTAGTCCGGCCAAGTTATGTTCTCGGTGGGCGCGGCATGGAAATCGTCTACGACGACGAGATGCTCGCTGATTATTTGGGGCGGGCGACCCAGATTAATCCTGAGCATCCGGTGTTAGTCGATCGTTTCTTGGACGACGCTATCGAGATTGACGTCGATGCACTCTTCGAGGG
>JBAXHK010000168.1:0-4233 GCA_037138935.1 Actinomycetes bacterium | reverse complement strand
TTGTTGGGCCCATCACAATCACAGCGACTTACAACCCCTTTGCAGGGTGGACTACTTCATCTTCGACAGAGACATACGTTGTCACAGCTAACCAACCACCTGCGGCAACACCAACTCCTTGGCCCCAATCCGCGAAGTACACCCCTCCTGCTTCGGGCCCGGTTAACAAAGGGCAGACTTTGAAGTTGGAACTGGGCAGTGAAGCTGGTACAAACACAGGACAGAAAATCACCTGGAAGATCACTTCGAGTAAGAAGAAGTGCTCACTTGAGTTTCCGTCAAATGGTGACGTTAAATTGAAAATCAAAAAGAAGGGCGTTTGCGCCGTCACCGGCACCGCCCCCCAGTTTGGTGGTCTATGGGCGCCATACAGCATTTCGCTCAGGTACCACGCCAAGTAGATGACCTTGGCGGGTTAAATAGCACAATCTCACGGTGTCGCCTATTGTGCAGCCATGACCTCAAAATTGACCTCACCCCTGCTGGCCGTTGTCGCGATTGCAGCTGTAGCGTCGGCAGGTTTTCTTGCCGCGCCCGCAATTGCAGCCCCGCAATCAATTGTGATCGCCTACGAAGGTCCGCTTACCGGCTCACAGGCGAACAACGGCATAGACATGTATCGCGGCGTGAAACTTGCGGTCGATCAAGTAAATGCCAAGGGCGGGGTACTGGGGCGCAAGGTCGTCTTGATCAAGGCCGATGATCAGGCGAACCCTGATCTTGCGCTGACGGTGGCCCAGCAGGTTAAGGATGCGGGAGCAGTTGCAGTTGTTGGCCCGTACAACTCTTCGGTGGGGGTTATCAACCTGCCTTTCTACATCGCAAATGGCATAACCCCCGTGCAAATGACGTCAACCAATGACACCAAGGGCGAAGGTGTCACGGTGCAGCCGAAGAACAGCCAGATCTCACCCGTTGAGGTCACCTATATGTCCAAGTCGAGTGGCTGCCCCAAGGTCGTAATGCTTGTTGATCCATCGACTTACACACAGGGGATGGCCAACCGCACGGGAGCGGCAATGGTGTGTGGCGATGGTGTGCCGGTTGCCAGCATCCCTGTCGTTGAAGGTAAAGCGAGTTACACGGCTGAGGTTAGTCAGGCGCTGGCCTTGTCACCAGACATAATCTATGTGAGTACTTACTATCCTGAAGGCAGCAAGATCGCCAAGGCCATCAAGGCGGCGAACACTAAGGTGAGCTGCTTAATGAACCTTGCAAATGTTGACCCTGCGTTCGTCACCGAAGCCGGTATCCCTGCCTCACAGCGCTGCGTATTCAGCGGTGTTCCGGCTGCCGAGCAAATGCCAGATGCTGCCAGCTACGTTAATGCCTACAAGAGCAAGTTCAAGGCGACCCCGGGAGTATGGGGCACCTTTACATATGACTCGGCGAATATTTTGTTTGCGGCGATGACTAAGTCAGGCTCAACAACCTACGGGCCGGTTCTTAAGAAACTGCTTAATGTCAAAGAGTATGCAGGTCAAACTGGGCCGATCACCATTAATCCAAATAATGGATACCGGAAGAACGTCCCGGTCTACATCTTGAAGGTCAATAAGAGCGGTGCCTTCGTTATAGACACAGAGGCAATGGCACCCTCAGTCCCTGACTAATCAGCGCAATCTGGCGGCTACGGGTCGACACTTCTGAAGCCTAACCCGGGCTAGGTAAGGGTCGGTTGCATTCCTTCATGAATGAGCCGCTGGACACCAGCGGCGTCAACGCTGGCGCCGGTGTATTTGGCCGCGTTGGCGATAACTTTCGCCTTTTCCTCGGCCTGCTTATCGGCGGGCTTTGCCTCTGCCTCAGCCCACTGCCGGTAAAGCTCCCAAGCCAGCTCGCGCCGCCGCATAGCCAGATTAATCCGATCCATTTGCTCTGTGGTCGCGGGCAACTGCCAGGTTTCACTGATGGCCTCGGGCAGCACTAGGCGGTAGTCATGGCCGCCCTCGGCGAAGACCCCCGGAGTAGGGGTTAATGCATTGAGCATGTCGAGGAAAGTCATCATGAAGGTGGTGACCGGCATCCAGATCGTGCCTTTGGGTGCTCCAATGGGGCGCGTGGCATTTGGGCCCAACCAATCGGGCTTACGCCAGGCGACCTGGGAACCGAACTTCGGGATGGGGTCGTCGCCATTTTGAAGTAGCAAGTAGCGCACCTTGGTGCGTTCCTTCTTGGGCAGCGCTTTCCAGTCCATTAGCGAGCGTGGCAGGTAGGCCGCACCGGGGCCGACCGTTGGGGCCTCGGTAATGGTGCGATCACCCCAGATTTGGCGGCGCCAAATTGTGGCAGCCGGGGTGCCGATCCAAAGGGCAGCATCGAGCCCGGACCCTTCGAGGCCAAATAGCCCGGTGCCGCGGTACATCTCCTCACTGACCTGTGAACCAAGGCTCTCGCCGAAGAGAAAGAATTTCGGTCGCTTGGATTTGGGCATCGCCATTAATCTTTGAACAACACCAGCAATCACCATCGCAGTTTGGGCGCTACCGGTTGGCACGCGGGTCAAGGACAGTGCAGATGGAAGAACCGAATACTGAATTGCGGCACTCGCGCAGTCACCATGTGTTAGGTACTCAAACGTTTCGGTCGCAACGTAGTTGACATAACCAGAACCAGTTGGGGAGAAGAGCGCGAACGCTTTACGTTCAAGGGCCTTGGTGCGATCAATCTCGGCTAGCAAGACGCTGGCCCGCTCTTGATCTGACTGTGCGCTATCAAGTGAGGCATAAACGCGGATGGGTTGCTTGGCGGTGGTGACACCCATAACTGCCTCAATGCTGTTAGGCGATAACGCCATGCTCAGCCAGCGGGCACCTTCACGAGTTTGTTTCGTCCAGTCAAGGCCAGATGCCGGTGACCCGGTGACTTCAGGTGTCGAAGGGGGTGTGGTGAGAGCCGCATCGAGTGAGCCGCCGCCCTTACTTAGCATCGTTGACGCTTTTGCCACGGCGAACCAACCGACACCCAAGGTGATGCCGGCACTTGTCATGCGGCCGAGCATGCGATGGTCATGGGCTTCACCACCTAGTAGGTAAGTTGCGGCGCGACTACTTGCTGAGGTCAAAGCTGATTCGGTTTTCGCTAACCCGAAAGTGACAAGCCCAACCGCCGCCCCAATTGCGATTGCTTTTGGTGGTGAGACGTCGCGGACATCGTCCTCCCAATACTTTGCTCCGCGATGGGCGGTTCCGCCATCGAAGTCATCATCCAACAGCGAACCGGCTGCACTTTTCCACGGCTGGGTGCTTGCCCATGATCCCAAACCGCCCAATGCGGCTGCAGCCAAACTCGCACCGCGGTCGCGATTGCCGTAAGCACCCGGTGTGAGGTCGGAGGCGGCGCTCGCGATTGCTGTGGTGACTGCAGTTTGTGCAAGAAGGCGCCCAACTGCTCGCTGGGCAGATTCATGCTCGCGCCAAGCTAGCGCTGCGGCGGCACCTGCTGACACCGCACCTACTGTTCCGGCAACTAAAAGACGTGCCGCGGGCGAGGGTGATTCCGACCTGGAAAAACGTGATGCGATCGCCGAGATAGTCGCACTGCCAGCGCTGATAACACCGTAGGCCATTGCAGCCGTGGTGCCGGTGATGACGGCTTGGTCGGTGGACCCGCGGGTCAAAAGGTTTGGCTGGTACGAGCGGCCAACGGCGAATGCGGTACCGAAGAGTCCGGCGCGCGCTGCATGATCCATGGTGACCTCCTTGGGGCGAAAACCAAGATTAGCCGACCGTGGGGCTAGCCGGGGCTGAAGGTAGGAGATAGGGGGTCATAACTTCGGTTGACGCCGTGGAGCGAATGGAGCACCGGGGTTTAAAACGTCCTATAATTACCAACTTGATGCCAAATCCTCGACTGTGTGACGGTTGGTGATGACCAAGTGAGCAGCCTCTTAGATCCGCATCCGCGTCCGATAAGTAAGCGCGGATGGGCCTACTTGGGATTGGCAGTTATTGGCCTACTGATTGCTGTGCTCGCGGTTAGTGCTCCATATCGCTCGGAGGGCGCATCGGTTGTCACCGGTGGGGCACCAACCGGCCCCGATGTGGGAATCACCGCGAATATCTCGCCATTGTCGGTTGATGCCCAACTTGATGTGATTACTACTCGATTGAGTTTTTCTTCGCTTGATCCTGATTTAGTTGATCAAACCTCCTATCGATTGATTAAAGACGTTCGCATCTCAGTAATCACCTGGGACGGAGCCCAGGAGTACACCTATTTGCGCGGTAGTTT
>JBAXHK010000167.1:0-4272 GCA_037138935.1 Actinomycetes bacterium | reverse complement strand
CCACCGCGACCGTTGAGTTTCTCGAAGACCCAACCAGCGATGTCAGCCCACGCCAACTGCAGCAGGTCGCTCAGCGATTCACCACCTACCGAACCGTGCTCGGTGGCCGCCTCGATGATGGCAACGCCAGTGCCGATGACCTGCCGGCAGAGGTAACCGTCCTCAGTTATCTAATCACCGCCTCGATGGTGCTGCCAACAAATGAAAGACAGGCTCTATTAAGTGCGGTAGATGCGCAGGAGCGCTTGACCTTGGCTAGCACCCTGTTGGCGCGCGAGAATGGGCTTATTTCAGTCTTGTCAGCGGTACCCGCGATCGATCTCTTGCCCTCGATCGACTCGCCGAATTGAGTGCAGATTAAGTGAAGAAAACAATAAGCGTCAAGCGTGGCGGGTCAGGCACTCCCGCCACCGTCGCACTCATTGCCGCAGGTATCAATTTTTCGATACATGGTTACGAGCACGAAGCCGGAGCACAGGCATTTGGAGCCGAAGCCGCGGCCGCCTTGCATTTAGACCCCGCTGTGGTTTTCAAAACTCTGATCGTGAATGTCGATGAAATGCCAACGGTTGCCATTGTGCCGGTCAATGCGATGCTCGACCTAAAGGCTCATGCGGCACGCTGCGGTGGCCGCAAAGCAGTAATGGCCGAACAGGATGCCGCTGAGCGGCTCACCGGGTATGTAGTCGGCGGAATCAGCCCGATTGCCCAAAAACGCAAACTGAAAACCGTTTTGGATGCGAGCGCGCTAACACTCGACACGATTTATGTATCGGGCGGAAGACGCGGTCTTGACATTGGATTGAGCCCTACCGACCTCGCACTAGTGACCGATGCGCTTACCGGCTCGATCGCGCGTTTTTCTTAGCCGCACCCCACCAGTCAGCAAATGACACGGCAAAAATAACCAAGGCGGCTGTTATTGGCCACACTAGAAGCAACGCTGGCATGGAAACCTTTAATGGCGCTTCGATTACCGCCTCATCCATGGTGGTCGCGATCAGACCGGTGATGTCAACTGATCCAAGGCGACTCCCAACAAACCACATCAGAATTGACCCAACAGCACCGGCCAGCAGGCCGGCCACTAATACCGACATTGGATGCTCGCGGCGCATCACCAGCAGCCCAATGGTTACCGCGAGGCCGGCAAATATCGCAAGTGCGGCGAAGGAAACGTCAGCCGCCAAATAGCCGTCGGGTTGGTAGTTGGCCGGGTAGGCGCCGCCAGATCGCACCACCAAAGGCACTCTGGGGGCTAACCGCCACCAGATGACACCGAGTGCCAGCCCACTCACCGCGCCCACGGCGAGACCGGCGGTGATAACCGCAGAAGTGCGGCGGAGAAAAGTCATCAGGCTCCGGGTAATTTCGTTGGATCAACTTGGATTAATTAAGGCAGGTCGGGCCGAGTAGCGCTTTTAGATCTCCGTAAAGTGATGAGGACGGCGTAACACGCAATTTGTCATCGAGTAGCAAAACCGTGGTGCTGACTCCACCGGTCAGGTGCAGGTGGACTTCGGTGGTACCTGGATGCCCCGCAAGTACCTCCTTAAGTTTGTCGACTAAAGGTGGGATGCACCGAGTCGCCGGCATGGTCAGGCGCATTGGACCCGACGCGGCTTCACTTAGATCTGGCAACGTTACACTTAGGGCCACAACTCGCACCCCATCTTCGTCACTGCGATCGACTCGACCTCTAACAACGACAACGACATCTTCAACCAGCGAGGTACTAACCGGCAGATAGGTCTGCGGGAAAACCATTATCTCGACAGACCCTTCGAGATCCTCGAGCGTAATGATTGCCCAAGTGGAGCCTTGCTTTGTTGTCTTACGCTGCACACTGGTAATGAGCCCACCGATAGTTGCCACCGTGGAATCCGCTCGTTCGTCATTAAGGAGCGCTGCAATTGATCGGTCGGTGAGCTGCGCCAAGGCGCGCTCGGCACCATGTAGTGGATGATCCGACACGTAGAGACCGAGCATTTCGCGCTCATGCGCGAGTAATACCGATTTCTCCCACTCCCCCAAGGCGATTTCAGCTTGTGCAAGTAGGGCAAAATCACCCTGTGCCTCTAGGCCACCGAAAAGATCGAATTGGCCGATTGCCTCGGCACGCTTGATATCGACCGCAGAATCGACAACTTCTTCATGAACCTGCACCAGACCTTTACGGGTATTCCCGAAGGAGTCAAAAGCGCCCGCCTTTACCAGTGACTCAACCACCCGCTTATTACATACTGATACTTCGACTTTCGCGATGAAATCATGGAAGTTTTCAAAACGGCCAACCCGCCGCCGGGTAGCAATAATGGAATCCACCACATTGCCCCCGACATTACGAATGGCCGATAGTCCAAATCGAATATCGGTACCCCGTGGCGTGAAATCGAAGTCCGAGTCATTTACATCCGGCGGCAATACCTTGATGCCCATCCGCCGGCACTCATTTAGGTAGATCGCAGAGCGATCTTTATCGTCCTTTACCGAGGTAAGCAGCGCGGCCATGTATTCGGCCGGGTAATTGGCCTTGAGATAGGCGGTCCAGTAAGAGACCATGCCGTACCCGGCGGTGTGGGCCTTATTGAAGGCATAGTCAGAGAATGGAACCAAGATCTCCCAGAGCCGGGTGATCGCCTCATCGGAGAAATTATTGGCATGCATCCCGGCCTCGAATGGCACAAACTCCTTCTTGAGGATTTCGCGCTTTTTCTTGCTCATCGCCCGGCGCAGTAGGTCTGCTTTGCCCAGGGAGTAGCCGGCCAATTTTTGAGCGATCGCCATGACTTGCTCTTGGTAGACAATCAGGCCGTAAGTATCACCGAGGATTTCGGCGAGTGGTTCTTCAAGTTCGGGATGAATAGGGATAACAGGCTTGCGGCCATTTTTGCGGTCGGCATAATCGTTGTGGGCATTAGCACCCATCGGGCCAGGACGGTACAGCGCCAATACCGCGGAGATATCTTCGAAACTATCCGGTTGCATTGACCGAAGTAGAGCCCGCATCGGGCCACCGTCAAGTTGGAAGACACCCAGGGTGTCGCCACGTGCAAGTAATTCATATGTCGTCTTGTCGTCCAGTGTTAAGTCTTCTAGAACTACGACTTCGGATCGATTTGCCTCGATGTACTTGAGGCAGTCGTCAAGCACCGTGAGGTTGCGTAGCCCAAGGAAATCCATCTTCAGAAGTCCGAGTGCCTCGCAGGCGCCCATGTCGAATTGGGTGATGATGGCACCATCTTGATCGCGGCGCCAAACCGGAATGACGTCCATCAAAGGTTCGCGACACAAAATAACGCCAGCAGCGTGCACCCCCGGTTGACGCTTCAACCCCTCAAGGCCGCGGGCGGTATCAACAATTCGGCGCGCATCAGCGTCGGCTTCGTACAAGGTGCGAAATTCGGCAGCCTCGCTGTAACGGGAATCCTTTGGGTCAAACACGCCAGCAAGTGAGATGTCTTTGCCCATTACCGCCGGGGGCATTGACTTGGTGATGCGATCACCGAGCGCATATGGGTAGCCTAAAACCCGGGCACTGTCCTTAATCGCCGCCTTCGCCTTAATAGAGCCATAGGTGATGATCTGCGCCACGTGGGCTTCGCCGTATTTATCGGTTGCATACCGGATCATGTCTGAGCGTCGACGCTCATCGAAGTCAATATCAATATCGGGCATCGAAATTCGCTCCGGATTCAAAAAACGCTCGAACAGCAACCCGTGCCGAATCGGATCAAGATCGGTGATACCTAATGCGTAGGCCAGCATCGAACCGGCCGCCGAACCGCGGCCGGGGCCGACTCGAATCCCGTTGGTCTTGGCATAGCGAACTAGATCGGCTACCACCAGGAAATAACCCGGGAAGCCCATTTGGCAAATGACACCAACCTCGTAGGTGGCCTGGGCTCGCACGTTGTCAGGGATGGTGTCACCGAACCGGTGGTGTAGGCCGATTTCGACTTCCTTGACCAGCCATGACTCCTCAGACTCGCCCTCAGGCACCGGCGATTGCGGCATCAAGTTGGCGCCTTCGGCAAACTCAACATTGCAGCGCTCAGCAATCAATAAGGTGTTATCGCAGGCCTCGGGGATTTCATGCCAGAGTTCGCGCATCTCCTGTGAGCTCTTAAGATAAAAATCGCGGGCATCAAACCTAAAACGCTTCGGATCATCCATCGTGGTGCGCGTGCCGATACACAGCAGCACATCATGGGTGGCGGCGTCTTCTGCATGGACATAGTGCAAGTCATTAGTTGCCACAATCGGCAGCTC
>JBAXHK010000166.1:0-4383 GCA_037138935.1 Actinomycetes bacterium | reverse complement strand
GAGCGCCGCCGAGTGAGCTGCCCGCACGTACGAGCCTTGCTAGATCCTCGTAGGCGGCAGAGTCGCCTTCAGCCCTATTGGCAATGTCTAGGAGCTCGGAGAGGTCAGCAAGAACTGGCACACCTGTGGAGTCATTTGATTGAAAATCAGGACTACTTTCGATCCGAAACCTTAGTGCGCCTTGGCGCAAGTCATCGTGGACTCGAAGAAGAAGATCGATTTCCCCGAAGGATCTCGGTGCCGAACCGGCTGCTTTGGCTCGCAAGACTTCTGCGCGCGAAATTAATGTTCTCCCCCATCTATCTGGGCATGAATCAGTGAAAGCGCCGAACAATGAAATCCGCGCGGCGGTATGAATTGCTCCTGCAGTTCATGGAAGGGCTGGATCAATGGCATATGCATCTGGCCGCGATAGATAAGAGGGGTAATACAAGAAGGAGGCCGACTCCAGGTTTCGTCGTCTCTGCGAAAAGAGTTTGCCCACTGGTGCTGCCTGGCCGCCAATTTCGACGAAGACTTCAATTTCACCAGTCATGTGGGCCCTGCCACCTTTGGCCTTCGTACACGCTTTGGTAGTTCCTCCTCGGCGCGCAGCCGACCGACGTCGGTTGAAAGTGGGTCGAGGCTCAAAGAAAGTTCTTCAAGAACGCCAAGGGCTCGGCTGATTCTCAGCAAGTTCTCAGTGCTGATACTTCCGCCGGCCTCAAGTCGCATAACGGTATGCCGCGAGACCCCTGCTCGATCGGCCACCTCGGTGACCTGCAGCCGGCGAAGGCGACGCCAGGTTGCCGCATCGTGGCCCATTCGACTCAAAGCGCTGAGCACTGCTGGTGGTGTAACGAAGGCGGCCATGACCCCTCTTAAGTAGTAAAAGTAAGACTGTAACGCGCTCAGAGTAGCATTAAATCACTCTTATTTAACCCCAGGCACTATCGGGTGAAGGCCCGAAAGCAGCCGGCCGGACCCTGCAGCAGGGGCCGGCCGGCTGCTAACTAATGCGCCCGGCTTAAGCCGGAACGACCTTCGCAACCTTGGCGGTGGTCTGTACCCAAGCACTGCCGTTGTCGGTGTAACCGGCTGGCATGGAGTCCTTCTTTGACCAGGTGCTGCCGGTATCGGTGTAACCGGCGGGAGTAGCGTCCTTGACCTGATTGGTGCCCTGTTGGCGGGTTTCATAAACCGCCGTGTACTCGTAACAGGTATTGCCGTAGAGCGTGCCCCAACCACAGGCATTGCCATCGAATGGATGTGAGCGTTCGGTGGTGCCGATCTGCACCTGCACGTAATTCGGTTCGCTGTGATAGGTGTAGCCGATCGAGGTGTAGGTGTAGGCACTGGTCTTTTCGCAGACACCACTACCGGTTTCGGTATAGGCATCAGGGCAGACGTAGATGGTGCGAGTGGTAGGTGCCGCCGGGCCTGGTGCGGGTGCCGGAGTCGCCGGTTTTGCCTCAGTCGGTCTAGCTTCCACGGGCTTAGCCTCAGCAGGCTTTTCTGCTGGCTTAACTTCAACAATGACCGCAGGCACCGTTATCGTCACGACACTCTCAATGCCGGTGATGTCGGCTAATGAGCGCTCCATGCGAGCCACCGATGACTTACCGGTACCCGCGGAGTTTTTCGGGGTGATGGTGAAGACATACAAGGCGTCAGGGTCAAGGCCAGAAAGCATTGAAGACTTTGCTGCCGAGTTGCTGCGCGTGGTTGTGCCAGCTATTTCAGCGGTAACAGTTTTACCTGAACCGCCCGCCGGCTTCGCAGTGATTACGTACGTAACACTTGCGCCACCATTAGTTTTCGTGGATTTATGTGACCAATCAAGTTTCACCGTGTTGTTCTTTGACGTGGTGCGCACGACGAGATCAGTTGCCGAGCCAACCGCATTAACGGGAGTGCCCGAGCCGATGATTTTACCGTCGTAAACAACTACATAGTTAGCGCCGGCGATGAGATTAGAAAAGGTAACTCGACCCGACTTATCCGGTGATTTGGTAATAGGTGTGGTGCTACCAGGGCCGGATCGGGTGACGATTGTGACACTTGAGCCGTGGACTCCGGTAACAGTTAGCCCGCGTGGGCTATTGGCCAAAATACTTGGCTTGGCAGCAGTTTGTGCTGCCGCGACGACGGTGCCGGGGGATTCAGCGGCGTATGCGGTGGTGGCAGACCCGATGGCGGTCAATCCAATTGCCAGGGCCAAGGTGATGCCGCTTAGGGCGGCTAATGCGTTGCGCTTCATATTGGGATTGTTGCCCGACACGCCAAAGAGTTAAACCTACGATTTGGACAATTGTGGAAAAGTCAGCGTTTTGTGTTAACGGTGAGTTCTCCTGTTGCGAATGTGACGTATGGGCTGAAAATATTTACGTCCAAAGCCTCATTCAAGTAGTCCGCCATCACCGAATTGGCCACCCGCAGCGTCATCCCTCGGTAAATCGTGGTGCACGTAAAGGCCCCATAGATATTGGACTTAGCGGTGATTGACTTAATCACGAAGAGCCGGCGATTGATGCCGCCTTGGGTCACGCAATCCACGACTTTGGCCTTGGTATCAATGACCGGGGTAGCGCAGTTCACGAAATCACCGGTCGCCACGTTGGTGAGCCGGAAGCCACCTGACGCAAAATTCGCGCTGCCGTTAACCGCCACGATCGGCAGCGTGACTTCGATACCAGTGTTATTGAAATTACTGATGGCCGAACCCGGTGAGACCCCGGTGATCCGGACATCAGCCGACTCCCAGGTCGGCACGATGCCATTGGCGGTGCGAAAGACGAAGGAGCCATTGGCGATGGTGGTGCTGCGCGGGGCGCTGGCTTGACCGGCCGAAGGGGTGCTGGCCGAGCTGGGCGCAGCCGTAGCGCCCACCAGGGTCGCGGTGGTCGCGGCGATCGCCAAAGCCCAGATCGCAGGTCGCCTTAGTCGCAGATTCATCTTGGGGTAAGGATAAGCCCTGTGACACCAACTTCAGCGGCCGCCGCGGTCCTTTACCAAGTTAATGGTCCGGTCGCCATCTTGACTTTCAATCGCCATGAGTTGCGCAACCGACTGACCTCGGAGGCCATGGCGCTAACCCGGGCCCACCTTTCAACCGCGGTTGCCGACGAGGCGGTGCGCGTGATCGTGCTGACCGGGGACGGCAACACCTTTTGTTCGGGCGCGGACTTAGCGGCCGCGGTAAATGCTGATGGCGCCGGTGCTGGTGGCGCAAACTTCGCGGGCTCGGGGCCGGCTGAGTTGGTACTACTACTGAAGGCCTTGCTCGATTGCCCGAAACCGACCATCGCGCGCATCCAGGGCCATGTTGCTGCCGGTGGCACGGGCATCGTCGCCTCCTGCGATATCGCGATCGCATCGGCCGATGCGAAGTTCGCATTCAGCGAAGTGCGCCTAGGCCTGGCACCAGCGGTGATCTCGGTGGTATGTCTTGCGGTGATGAATCGCCGTGATGCTCAGGAGTTGCTGCTCACCGGTGATCGCGTTGACGCGGCTCGAGTGTTACGCGCAGGGCTTGTCACCTCGGTGGTTGCCTCGGAGTCGGAAAGTCCTGGTGCTCTTGATGATGAAGTTGACCGATACGCCGCGATGTTTGCAAAGTGCGGGCCTCAGGCACTCGCGCATACCAAGGAGTTGTTGCGGAGGGTTCCTACCCTGTCGCGTGATGAAGCTTTCGATTGGACGAGTGAATTCTCCGCCGGGATTTTTGCCTCGGCAGAGGGAACCGAAGGTATGACGGCATTCTTAACAAAACAGAAGCCGTCTTGGGATCAACCAATTAACTAAGTGGCTGCTCGTTGACGTTGGACCCTAACTAGCCGCGAATGATCGCGTTGCTCGCCAAAGTTAACTCCGGACCGGTGGCAGCACGCACTTCATCAACACTGACATCCGGTGCGGTCTCGACAAGCACCAATCCGCCGGGCGTGATGTCGATAACAGCCATATCGGTGATTATGCGATTAACAACCTTTTTGCCGGTCAATGGCAGTGAGCACTCGTCAACGATCTTGTGGGTGCCATCGCGGGCGACATGCTCCATCATGACGATAACCAGACCCGCACCGTGCACCAGATCCATTGCACCGCCCATGCCCTTGACCATTTTGCCGGGGATCATCCAGTTGGCGAGGTCACCGGTGGTTGACACCTGCATCGCACCGAGTACCGCCGCGTCAATATGGCCGCCGCGAATCATCCCGAAGCTGGTAGCCGAGTCGAAGAAGGATGCACCGGGCAGCACGGTGACAGTTTCTTTACCGGCATTGATGAGATCGGGGTCGACGTGGCCATCCTCGGGGTAGGGGCCGGTGCCGAGAATCCCGTTTTCACTTTGCAAAATAACGTTTACCCCAGCGGGTAGGTGGTTCGGGATCAAGGTCGGTA
>JBAXHK010000165.1:0-4391 GCA_037138935.1 Actinomycetes bacterium | reverse complement strand
TGTTGGTTGGGTGCGGCCCGGTGTGGCCGGTATCGGCGGCACCCTAAACCCCTCCGGCTACAACTCTGGGGCGTACTGCTTTGAGGGTAATGAATAGTAGAACTCTTCCCTACCGCTAGGTGGGGTGTTTAAACCCTGTTGCTGGCCCTTGACCGCTCGCGGCCCGGGGTCGGTTGCTTGCGGTAGTGAACTCGAACACCCCAGGTGGTCTCGAAGAGCGTCATGACGTAACCCTACGAACTGGCACTTATCCGGCCCACTCGCCAGCCCTTTAGTTCCGATTTCAAAGCTTGATCTGTCCGCGGGAGAATCTCAATCTGGTCAACTCACATTCTCGGTCGCGCTAGCAGGCTAATCGCTGTGCCGCCGAGATTACTTAGCCTCAACTGACGGTTTGCGCAGCCATCCTGTTCAGGCGCCCAGATCGATAAACCCCTACCTCGCTGAATCCAAGTGCTGAATAGACCCGGCGACCGGGCTCATTCCCTGCGAACATTTCTAAAAACATCATCGGTACTTCATCGGCTATCGCTTCGGTGATAAGGGCGTTACACACCTCTCGGGCAAGGCCAGCGCCCCGGGCACTTGGGTGAGTGCAGATACTAACTAGGTGGGCGGCACCGTTTGCGCTGCGAACCTGCGCACCCACCGACAGCAACTCATCTTCGCGCACCACCCCACACCACCGCACAATGTTGTCATTACCGGGGAACACATGTGCGGAGTCAGAGTGCACGAGAAGCTCACCTATGCGATTGTCATTTGGTGGTAAAATGATCGCGGTTGATTCTCGATTACCAGACTTCACGGGGTCCAGAGTCCAAAGGCACCAACTCCGAGGTTCTGGACTCAGGAATGTCGGTGGCAATTTCGCGTACACTGAATCTTCAACGGTAATACCGTCGATCAAAGTGGTTGCTGTCAGTGCTATCAAAATTGCGGTGACGCGGCCTGAATCCGACCCTAGTGCGGTCGCCCAAACTTCACCAGTTTCTTTAGAGACCCGTAGCCACCCGACATGATCCCCATCAACTTCTACTTTTGCGAGATCAGCACCAACCACCCGCAAATTGATTAATTGGTCATCGGGTCGCGCAGCGACTAATAGCTCGCTTCCCGTCGACATCAGGAGGTAGTGGGTGGCTCGGCGTCTGATTCTGGGCGCGCTGCACGTTCCGGTTTGGCGTCAATGCCAGCTTCGCGGCGCTGCTGCACCGTAATCGTGCTGGGCGCTCCGGTTAATGGATCATGCCCCGCCCCGGTTTTTGGGAAGGCAATTACGTCACGCAGTGATGTCGCTCCGGCTAGCAGCATGCAGGTGCGGTCCCAGCCGATTGCGATACCACCATGTGGTGGTGGGCCAAAGGTGAATGCCTCGAGTAAGAAACCGAACTTTTCTTGGGCCTCGGCCTCTGACATACCCAACATTGCGAAAACGCGCTGCTGCACGTCCGCTTGATGGATACGGATTGATCCGCCACCGATTTCATTTCCGTTGCACACGATGTCGTAAGCCCAAGCGAGGGCCCGATCTGGCGCCTGCTCGAAATTATCCCGCCACTCGAGGTTCGGCGAGGTGAATGGATGATGGACTGCCGTCCAGCCCTTGTTTCCTTGGTCATCTTCGATCTCTTCAAACATGGGTGCATCGATAACCCAGAGAAATGACCAAGCCTTTTCATCAATAAGTTCGAGTCGACGGCCGATTTCAAGGCGGGCAGCACCCAATAGTGAACGAGCATCGGAGGTTTTACCCGCCGCAAAGAAAACACAGTCACCCGCTTTAGCCCCAACGGCCGCCACTAGGCCATCACGCTCTTGGTCGCTCAAATTCTTGGCAACCGGACCACCCAATGTTCCATCGGCATCAACGGTTACATAAGCCAGGCCTTTTGCCCCACGTTGTTTCGCCCACTCCTGCCAGGCATCGAACGCTCGTCGAGGTTGATCTGCTCCCCCGGGCATGATGACCGCACCCACATGCTCGGCTTGAAAAACTCGAAATGGAGTCGCCGAGAAGTAATCCGTTAGGTCAACCAACTCAAGCCCAAAGCGCAAATCAGGCTTATCACTACCGAAGCGTCGCATCGCCTCGTGATACGTCATACGCGGGATATCGCCGATCTCATGCCCTAAGATTCCTTTCCAAAGCCCGCGAATAACAGCCTCACCGACCTCGATGACATCATCTTGTTCGACGAAGGACATCTCGATATCGAGTTGGGTGAATTCCGGTTGTCGATCAGCACGGAAATCTTCATCCCGATAGCACCGGGCGATCTGGAAATAGCGCTCCATACTGGCAACCATTAGTAACTGCTTGAATAGTTGGGGTGACTGCGGCAGTGCATACCAATGCCCCGGCTGCAGGCGTACCGGTACCAAGAAATCGCGGGCGCCTTCAGGGGTCGACCTAGTAAGCGTTGGGGTTTCAATCTCGACAAATTCGCGCTCGAGTAGTACGTCGCGAGCAATTTGGTTGACCCGCGAGCGCATCCGCAGGGCATCGCCCGCCGACTGCCGGCGAAGATCTAAATAACGGTACTTGAGCCGTACTTCGTCGCCTACTGTTACTCGATCATCAATCGGGAACGGTAATGGCGCGGAGGTCGAGAGCACCTCAACGAAATCGCCCATAACTTCAATTTCGCCCGTGGCTAGGTCAGCGTTTTCGTTACCCGAAGGGCGCAACTCAACAGTGCCGACGATCTTCAAGCAGTATTCATCTCGTAGTGCGTGCGCAATTGCCGTATCGCGAACCACCACCTGCACCACGCCACTTGCATCACGAAGATCCAAGAACGCAACCCCACCGTGATCGCGGCGGCTGGCTACCCATCCAGCCAAAGTTACTGTGCTACCGGCATCTACTGCGCGCAGTGAACCGGCACCGTGTGAGCGAATCACGAACTCTCCTCCGAAACAGCGGTTGAATCGAGTGTGGAAAACACTCTTGGTGTTAGGTCAGCTAGTGGTGGCGCCCACTTCGTTGCATCAGCCGGCACTTGGTCACCTGTTCGAATATCTTTGACCGTATCGCCCTCGACGCTTTCGCCTTGCGCTGCAGCCGGGAACCAGACGAACGGTATCCCCCGTCGGTCAGCGAAGCGAATCTGCTTGCCAAATTTGTCGGCACTTGGCGCGACTTCGCAGGAGATACCACGATCTCGCAACTGGCGGGCCACTAACTCACTTGCGGGACGGCTCTCCTCATCGGTAACCGCCACCAGCACTGCGGATGGAACCGCCCGCGATACCGAAACAAGATCTCGACCAATAAGAACAGACACGAGACGCGATACGCCGAGTGAAATCCCGACGCCGGGATAGCTCTGCTTGCCGTCGCTGGCCAAATTGTCATAGCGGCCACCTGAACTAATTGAGCCGACCGATTCGAATCCGACCAATTGGGTTTCATAGACGGTACCTGTGTAGTAATCCAGCCCGCGGGCAATCCGAAGGTCAGCCACGACCGAGCCGGGCCGCTCCGCGTTGGCGCCGGTTACCACCGCCGCTAATTCACTCAACCCTTCGTCAAGCAAATCATTTTGCACACCGAGCGCACGTACTTGATCAACAAATGACGCATCCGGGGTCTTAATAGACGCCAATTGAATGCATTTAGCCGCGGCTTCGCGGGTGAGCCCTGCTTCGGCCTCCAAAAGCAAGCGAACGCGGTCAGCACCAATTTTATCGAGTTTATCTATTGCACGAAGCACCCCTTGAGTGTCAGTTGCTCCCACCCCGAGATAGAAACCCTCAGCGAGTTTACGGTTATTCACTTGGATGATCGCGGGTGGAATTGGCAGTTTTGCCAACAGGGTTGACATCACAACTGCCATCTCTATTTCATGATGAAAAGCCAGAGAGCCGCTGCCAACTACATCGATATCGGCCTGGGTGAACTCGCGGAAACGACCATCTTGAGGCCGCTCGCCGCGCCAGACCTTTTGAATTTGATATCTGCGGAGCGGGAACTCCAACTGCGCTGAATTTTCAAGTACGTACCGCGCGAATGGCACCGTGAGATCAAAGTGCAAACCAAGACCGGGATCGGGTTCTCCAACTGCTGCATGCATCCGGCGCAGTACATATATCTCTTTAGCGATCTCGCCACTGCCCTGCAAATTGTCAATAGGCTCGACAGCGCGGGTCTCGAGTGAGAGAAATCCGTGCAACTCGAAGACCTGACGGGCAACGTCGAGAACATACTGCTCGATAACTCGACCCGATGGCAGCAACTCGGGAAACCCGGAGAGCCGGGTGGGTTTCGCCATTACTACATACCTCGCTTTGGTGGCTCGGTGAACGCGGTCAGATAAGGATTGGTCGCACGTTCTACCCCGATTGTGGTTTGCGGCCCATGACCTGGCAGCACCACGGTTTCATCA
>JBAXHK010000164.1:0-4391 GCA_037138935.1 Actinomycetes bacterium | reverse complement strand
GGCACCTTCCGCTCACTGCAAGATGCCGGCGAATTCGTCCGCGTGATCGAAGATCGCACCGGTACCAAAGTGGGCTGCGTCGAAGAGATCGCGTGGCGCAATGGCTGGATAACAACAGGCGAAATGATTGCCGTTGCCGAGCCGCTACTTAAAAGCGGTTATGGCGATTACCTTATGCGGCTTGCGAAGCGCTGAATTTAACCCCGTAAATTTAATATCTGACATTAGATTTACGGGGTTATTTACGACGAAGTTTCGATCGAACTTTGCGCAATGACTCGGTAGCCCGCCAGGTGCGACTCGATAAAATGGCCGATAACGCAGCGGTATCGGCAGCCGTACCGCCTACCGAACTGGTCAACACCGTGGGTTGGGCAGCTATCCGCACAAAGAAATCGATTAGGCCGGCGGCGAAGCCCTGCCAAGTGTGTTGGGCAATCACTTGATGCAGCTCCGCAACCCGTTGCCGCGCGGCATCATCGCTCGCGAGTAGCTGCTCCAAATCGGCAGTAAAAGCCTCGACCGACCAGTGCTTTGGTAGCCCGCTAATCCCGGCGATCTCCTTTAGCGGCCCGAAATCGGCAAATGTTGAAGGTGTGCCGAGGATCGCGGCCTCATATGGCACCAATCCGAAACCTTCGGCACTGGACGGATAAAGCACCGCGGCAGCATTGGCCAGCAGCCACGCGCGGCTCTTGCCCGTTAGGTGGCCGACGGTATGGGCGGCGCCGCGTAAATCAACATGTGTTGACAGCAGAGCATCCTCGGCCACCTTCGAGCTACTGCTCTTAACGTGCAACCCGGCGAGCACGAGGTCGCATGACTGCCCTGATTGCAGCACCCGCTGCCACACCGAGATGGCGAAATCGCGATTCTTGTGCTGGAAGTCATTGCCGAGCACTGCAACAAATCGCTTGCCGCCCAGTGCCGCAATAGTTGCATCAAGATCAGCATCAGGGGCGTCGGGCGCACTGGCTCCAACAATGTGGTCCAAGCCGAGGGGCAGTGGTTGAACGCGCTGCGGATCAAGGCGCGGCACCTCAGTGAGCAATCTATTTGCGACATCGGCGCTTATCGCAGTGATGCCATCAACGCTGAGCGCGATGCGGCGCTGCAATGCCCGATAGGTGCCCCAAGCTTCGGGGGAAGCGTGGTAGCGCGGGATGTCGTAAGCAATTAGGTCAAGGTAGGTGGTTATCACCCGGCGACCCAAAGCGCGAGCATCACCAATATTGCTGCGACCGTCAATTTGATTCGGATACCAGACGATGTCGCACTGCGCTATCTCTTCGCCCGCTGCGACAATGCGCACCCGGTCAAGGCCGGTTAGGTGTTGCGCGTACGAGGGCAGTTCCTTGATGCCCACAACGTAGATCGCCTCAATACGTTCATCCTCGGCCATCGCGGTTATTGCTGCGGTGGTAAGCACCTGCGCGCCGGTTTCATGCGGCCCCAGCCAGGTAGCATCAACAGCAACGGTTAGTCGCCGACTTGGTTTACGGTTCTCCTGCGCCACGAAAGCAGCGCTACTTGGGTCAATGGCTTCCTGAGCGTCCATCGAAGCTATCGGTATCAGCGTGCTGGCTTTGGCGACGTCCATGTGATCGGTCAGAAATAGGTCATGCCAAAGGCCGCGCTCAGCGGCGCCCAAGAACCAAGCGGTCAAGGATTCTTCGTCATCTTCAGGTAGTGGGCCCACTAAATCTTGGGCGTCTTCGGCAATCGCGATCAACACACCGGTCGGCGCGGTCGCCCGTACCCAAACATCACTTGAACCACCGCTCGCCACTAGCGAGCAGGTGACTATGCGCGGGTCACTGTCGAAATGTCGCGTGAACTCACTCATTCGATCCATCGTCAGCAAGGTCGGATCACCCATCACGCGCAACATGCGCCCACGCGAAGTTTTCAACGGCTCCATCACAGCGCCTCATAGGTTCGTTGCAGTTGCTGATTAAGTGCCGGGGAGTAATACGGGTCAAGGTCGTAGGCATCAGCCCAGCGCTGATCGAATAACGCCTGCTCGGCGGGGTCAGACTTCTTACGCGCCATGGTGGCCCCTTCATAGTGGGTGAAGTGGGCGTACGGCGTCCACGCTACGCGATAACCAGCCGCGCGGGCCCGCAGGCAGAAGTCAACGTCGTTGAAATCTTTCGCAAACGCCGTGTCGAACCCGCCTAGCTCATCAAACACATTGGTGCGAACGAGCATCGCCGCCGCGGTCACGGCGCTGTAGTTGCGCGGGGTGAGCACCGAACCGAAATAGCCCGGCTCCTTCGCGGGCTTGGCGACCCAAACATGCGTCGGCCCTGTTGGCAGCAGCACCATCCCGACATGTTGTAAGCGGCCGTCGGGATAACTGAGTTTGCACCCGGTAATACCAACGCCAGCAATCTGACCAAGTTCGAGCAGGCGCGTGATCGGATCAGCATCGTTGGCCGTCGTGTCGTCATTAAGTAAGAAGACGTAATCACCTGTTGCTGCAGCGCGCCCGGTATTTATGGCCTCTGAAAAGTTAAACGACTCGGTTTGGTAGACCACCTGCTTATCGGCGCCAGGCACCGTGGCTATCTCACCGGTGGTCACCACGATAATTTCGAGTTGCACCTTGGTTTCCATCTCGCGCAGTGAAGAGACTGCGTCGTCAACGAACCGGCCGGTCGCTGCTGCATTAGCCGTGCCGATGGTCGGGATGATGACCGATACCAAATGTTCTGCGGAGATGCGCGGGTGCACCTCGTTTAATCCCGGAACCTTACTTGGCGTAGCCGCGCCACCATCGTCAGCGTTGGTTGCAAAGGTGCGATTCAAATACTCTTGTTGCGCCCGCGCGGTGGCCTGCTGCGCCCACGGCTTTGCATCGATGGTCAAAGCCGTTGACCCACTCCATGCCCGCCAGTGATAGAGCGGCTTGGGGATATGCACCACATTGCGCAGATTCGGGAGTAGTCGCAACGCGACATCAAAATCCTGTGCGCCATCCATCTCGGGGCGAAAACCGCCGATGGCCTCGACGATTTCTTTCCGAAACACGGTGAAGTGGCACAAATACATCTGGGTCAGTAAAAGCTCGGGTGAGAAATCCGGTTTCGCATAAAGTTCGAAGTGATTACCTCGCGTATCGATCTTGTCTTCGTCTGAATAAACAATGTCGACCGCGTTACCCGCAGCCAATTGGCCTTCAATGGTCGCGGAGAACTCGGCGAAGCAACGACGGTCGAGTACATCATCGTGATCAAGCCAGCCGAAATAATCGGTGGTGACAGCCGCGATGCCCCTATTGCACGCGGTTGAGATACCTCCATTGGCATTTCGCAGAACTACGACCCGCGCATCGGCCGCGTGCCTTGTAGTGAACTCATCGAGGTACTTAACAACTTCGGCATCGGTTGAACCGTCATCAGAGACAACAAGTTGCCAGTGCTGCGCACTTTGGTTAAGAACCGAAGACAAGCACTCATCAAGGTAGGAAACGGGTGGATTGAATACCGGGACAACGACCGCGATGGCGATCGTGTTGGGCACTGACCCTGGCGTAGCGACTGCCGCTTCGGCCAACCAGGCTTGATACTGCTTGCCGATATTGCGCTCCCACATCTTGCGCTTGAGCCAGCGCTTGGCCCGCCCGGCCCGACGCTTCGCCTTGATCAGCAGGTTCTTCTCGGTCACGCCACCACCTAGCCCAGCCGAAACTGGGCCGGCAGTTGCACGAACCCTTGGCCGATCTCACCGGATTGACTGCGCACTGCAAACTCAACGGCGTCATTCCACGAATCCAGCAGCCGCGAGCCGGTGAAGTCAAAAACATCAATATGAACTCGGTACCGGCCAGGCAGTAGCGGGTTATCAACGAGCGCGACATCAAATGTGTTGTCGCCGCTAACCGTGCCCATGTCGAACCCGAGTCGATGATTGCCAATCATGGTGACAAGTGGCCCGCTTTCATGCTGCAGGGCGATGCGCACATTCGGGCCCAGCACCGGCTCTGAAGTAGTGAAGCCGATTCGGAACTGGAAAGTCGAACCCGTCTCGGCGTGGTTCATCGGGTTGCCGTCGATATCAACAATTGCGGCGGTGCGCACTCGAAGAGTTTGGTCACCGGGTCGAGCGTCTTCACCTTCGGCTCGCACCGCGGTGACTTCTGGGTACCGCGCCGCCTCCTGCGAGTTAACTTTGCGCAGGTATGACGCAATAGTCGTGGTCGGGGCCCCAAACTCCTGCATTTGCCCGTGCTCAAGCCAGGCGATCTCGTCGCATAGGCCTTCGAGTTGGCCCAAACCGTGACTGACGACGATGATCGTGCGCCCCGACCTGCGTAGGGCATAAAGATGGTCGAAGCACTTGCGCTGGAACTCCTCATCACCAACGGCCAAGACCTCGTCGATGAGCAG
>JBAXHK010000163.1:0-4420 GCA_037138935.1 Actinomycetes bacterium | reverse complement strand
TATTGCCATCGATCAGGGCGGCTGCTTTGAGGATTCGCGGCCTACCACCCACTCCGACCCCACCTACACCGTCCACAACAGCGTGTTCTACTGCGTAGCAAATATGCCGGGTGCCGTGCCGTACACATCAACTTATGCGTTAACCAATGTCACCCTGCCCTATGCGGTGGCTTTAGCCGATAAAGGCTGGAAGCAGGCGTTACGTGATGATCACGCACTGGCTCTGGGGCTAAATGTTCACGCCGGGCAGATCACCTACGGCGCGGTCGCTGAATCGTTTGGGCTCGCGCGCGTATCGCTAGATGAGGTCTTGGCCTGAGTTCCGGCCTCGCCACGGCGATAACTGGGTATCTCGATCACATCACAATCGAGCGCGGGCTATCTGGCAATACCGTTTCCGCTTATCGGCGCGATCTGACTCGGTATGCGAACTGGTGCGAGGTGCGCGGTTTGGTCGAAGTCCGGTCAATAACCACGAATGATGTTGCGGATTTCGCGGCGTCACTTCGCTCGGAGTCGGTTTTCGGCGGTGCCTTATCGGCAGCGAGCGCGGCGCGCACGGTGGTTTCGGTCCGTGGATTTCACCGCTTCGCACTGTTTGAGTCTTTGACACTTGTTGACCCAAGTTGTGATGTGCAGCCGCCTAGTACTTCGCGCAGATTGCCTAAGGCACTTGCTTATGTTGACGTGGAGAGGTTGATCTCCTGCGCTGGTGATTTAGATTCACCGATCGGCTTGCGTGACCGTGCGCTGTTGGAGTTGTTGTACGGCACCGGCGCGCGCATCTCCGAGGCCATCACGCTAGATGTGGATGATATTGATTTAACAAATCGTACTGTCACTGTCGTCGGTAAGGGCGATAAGCAGCGCAAGTTGCCACTTGGTGATTATGCAGCGCGGGCGATTGATGCATATTTGATAAGAGGGCGTTCGATGTTTGCGGTTAAGGGCCGCGGCACTTCACGGGTGTTCTTGAACACCCGAGGCGCTCCACTCAGTAGGCAAAGTGCCTGGTCGGTATTGAAATCCAGCGCCGAGCGCGCCGAACTCGATGCGAAAGTGAGCCCACATACTCTGCGCCATAGTTTCGCTACGCACCTACTTGAGGGTGGCGCTGATGTGCGCGTGGTGCAAGAACTACTCGGGCACTCCTCCGTTACCACCACCCAGATTTACACACTGGTGACCGCCGATACGCTCAAACAGGTCTATCTCACCAGCCACCCGAGGGCGTTATGACCTCCCTTCAAGGGTTCATTATTCGACCGGCACTAGTTTTCGGTGTTGGGCTCGGCTTGATTCTTGGTTTTTGCGGGCCGTTGGCGGCGATACCGCACTCCACCGATGTTGGAGTCAGCGAAGTAATTGGGACAAGTGCGCAAGGCCGGGCCATTACCGCTACTCGATATGGGTCGGAGCTTGCAACCACGAGGGTGGTGGTGGTTGGCCAAATGCACGGTAATGAACGTGCGGGCAGACGGGTAATTTATGAGATCGCTCGCCGATTGGGTGGCGGGAATGAGCTCCCGGCGGATGCGGCTATCTGGGTTATCAGCAGCATCAATCCAGATGGCGCTGCGGCGATCACGCGGGTAAACGCTGCCGGGGTTGACCTAAATCGCAACTTTCCAGCGGGCTGGCTCCAGCAGGGCCGAGGTAGCTCAAGTTGGTCCGGCCCCGGTGCTGGTAGTGAGCCGGAGTCCCAGGCTGTCATGGCTTTTTTGGAGCGAATGGACCCCACGGCACTACTGGCATTTCACCAGCCATTTGCTGTCGTAGACCTAACCCACCCGTATAGCCGACCTGCCGGCCAGCGGCTGGCGACCTGGCTCGGGCTGCCGGCGCAAGTGGTGGGCTGCCCGGGGCCTTGCTACGGGACCATGACCGGGTGGGTTGATAGCCATTTCTCGGCCATCGCCTTAACCGTTGAATTGCCAAAACTGGTCACTTCTGAGCGGGTTGTGCGATCGGCCACGGCCGTGCTCCGGCTCACCAGGTGGCTGGCCCGGTAGACTCAGGCCCGGTAACGGTTAGCTGATCAACTTGTTCGCGAGCCAGTTGTTGATGCCCCGATGGAGCGAAAGAAAGGGTCACCATGGATTCCGACGACCCGAACTTCAAGCGAGTCGCCCGCGATATCCCCGAGCCGTCCGTGCTGACCGCACACGGTCCGGCCCGAGTTATTTCGATGGTGAACCAAAAAGGTGGTGTGGGCAAGACGACGTCCACGGTTAGTTTGGGTGCGGCACTTGCCGGCTACGACCGCAAAGTGCTGCTCGTAGATTTTGATCCACAGGGCGCGCTCTCGGTGGCCCTTGGCCTGAATCCAAACGAGATGGATTTAACCGTTTACAACTTGCTGACTCAAAGCGACTGCCATATCGGCGACGTCATCGTGTCGACCGAAGTCGAAAACCTCGATCTACTGCCAAGTAATATTGATTTATCGGCAGCCGAGCTGCAATTGGTGACTGAAGTTGGGCGAGAGCATGCACTCGGCAGGGCACTTGAGCCGGTATTGGGGGAGTACGACGTAATCCTGATTGACTGCCAGCCCTCTCTGGGCCTGTTGACTTTGAACGCTTTGACCGCAAGTAGCGGGGTTATCGTTCCGATGGAGTGCGAGTACTTCGCCCTGCGTGGTGTCGCGCTACTCAAGGACACCCTTGACAAAGTCACCGCCAGATTGAACCCCGGCCTAAAAATTATCGGGGTGCTGCCAACCATGTACGACCCGAGAACTTTGCATAGCCGCGAGGTTTACCAAACAGTGGTGCAGGCGTTCGGTGATTTAGTATTCCAGACGGTGATCAATAGGACCATTAAATTCCCCGATGCCGCAGTCGCTGGCGAGCCGATCACGCAATTTGCCCCGGGTAGTTCCGGCGCCAAGGCCTACGAGCAGTTGGCGCGGGAGGTTCTAGACAGGTGACCGCACCGACTGAAATGGTCGAGGCAACAACCGAGCAACCCGCCGACGGGGGTACCGGGTCGACCGGTGGATTCTTAGTACGAGTCGGTGACTTCGAGGGGCCATTTGATCTGCTGCTTTCGCTGATTTCGAAGCATAAACTTGAAGTAACCGAAATCGCATTGCATCAAGTCACCGACGAGTTCATTGGCTACATCCGCGCAAAGGGTTCCGAATGGGAGCTGGATGAGGCCAGCAGCTTTTTAGTTGTTGCGGCAACCTTGCTGGATCTGAAGGCTGCCCGGCTCTTGCCGAGCGGTGAAGTTGAGGACGAAGAAGACCTCGCGTTACTCGAAGCGCGAGATATTTTGTTTGCGCGGCTATTGCAGTATCGGGCATTTAAAGAGATCGCCACGATATTTACCGTGCGATTCGACTTGGCCAGCAGGCAGGTACCGCGCACGGTTGGCCTTGAACCACATTTTGCCGCCATGTTGCCAGAGGTGCTACTTGGCCTGGGGCCAGAGCAATTTGCCGCACTTGCTGCGCGGGCACTTGCCCCCAAACCTGTGGAGTCAGTCTCTATTGCTCACTTGCATCTGCAGCGAGTCAGTGTGCGCGAGCAGGCCGAAATTATTGTCGACCGGTTGCGTAGGCAGCGGGTCTCGACATTTCGGGCTTTGATTGCCGATTGCGATACCACGTTATTGATTGTGGCCAGGTTCTTGGCACTTTTGGAGTTGTATCGCGAAACGGTGGTGGCATTCGAACAGATCACCCCACTCGGTGACTTAACAATCCGCTGGATGGGCACCGATGACAGATACATTGCCGTGACCGATGAGTTCGATGTTGAGCGCGATATCGACGACGTACCTGCCGAGCAAGAGATACAAGAGATGCAGGAGATAGAGGTGAGTGTTGATGAACAATGAAAGTGTGGCTACTGAGTCGATGACCGAACCAGATGACTTTTCAGATGATATTGGGGCTCCATCAATTGCCGCGGCAATCGAGGCCCTATTGCTGTTGACCGATGAACCGATGAGCGTGCTGGCCTTGGCCGAAGCTATTAAGTGCCCATCTGATGATGTCTGGGAGAGCGTCCACGACCTTGCCAAGCAATATACCGACCAAGGCCGCGGGTTTGAGCTTCGCGAGGTTGCCGGGGGATGGCGCTTTTATACGCGGGCCGATTGTGCGCCACTGGTTGAACGTTGGGTACTCGATGGCCAGCAGGCTCGCCTTACCCAAGCCTCCCTCGAGACGCTAGCGGTGATCGCTTATCGACAGCCGGTTTCACGTGGTCGCATCAGTGCTATTCGCGGGGTTAATGTCGATGGAGTCATCCGAACTTTGCTGAGCCGGGGGCTAATAGCCGAAGGAGGCGATCAAGGTGAGTCAGGGTCAATTCTTTATGTCACGACCGCACACTTCCTTGAGCGCTTGGGCATTGCCTCCCTTGATGACCTACCACCGATCGCCGAACATCTACCGGATCTGGCCGAC
>JBAXHK010000162.1:0-4421 GCA_037138935.1 Actinomycetes bacterium | reverse complement strand
TGAAGTTCACGGTGGTTGGTATCGATAAGCAGCAAGTCGGCGAAGTTGCGGCCAATATTCGCAAGTTACGTAAGCCAGAGCCGTATAAGGGCAAGGGCGTGCGTTACGAGAATGAGGTCGTCCGTCGCAAGGCCGGAAAGGCGGGCAAGAAGTGAGTAGCTTCGGAGTTAAGCTGGGTGGGTCGGGCAACAAGGTTGCCATCGGCCGCAAACGTCGTCATATTCGCGTTCGCAAGAAGGTATCCGGTACCGCGGACCGTCCGCGCTTGGTTGTTAGTCGCTCAGCTCGCCACATGGTCGCGCAGGTCGTTGACGATACTCAGGGCCGCACGTTGGCCTCAGCTTCCTCGATGGAAGTTGATCTGCGCGCAGCCAGTGACGATAAGTCCGCAAAGGCACGCAAGGTTGGTCAACTGATCGCAGCACGCGCGAAGCAGGCCGGTGTTGAGGCCGTGGTTTTTGACCGCGGTGGCAACAAGTACCACGGTCGCGTAGCAGCTCTCGCGGAGGGCGCCCGCGAGGGTGGCCTGGATTTCTAGGCTGAATAGTAAATAGACGGATTAGGTAGGAGAGGGAACCCCATGGCAGCAACCTCGCGTCGCGGAAGTGGCGCAGGCACAGGCACAGGCACCGGTGGGACTGGTGACCGCAAGGACCGCAAGGAGCGCGCTCCCCGCGAGGAGAAGTCCGCTTTCATTGAGCGGGTCGTTGCGATCAACCGCGTCTCGAAGGTCGTCAAGGGCGGTCGTCGCTTTAGCTTTACGGCTCTGGTAGTCGTCGGCGATGGTGATGGCAGTGTTGGCGTTGGCTACGGCAAGGCCAAGGAAGTTCCGGCCGCTATCGCCAAAGGCGTCGAGGAAGCCAAGAAGCACTTTTTCAAGGTGCCACGGATCCAGGGCACGATTCCGCACCCAATCACGGGTGAGGCTGCTGCCGGTGTCGTGATGCTGCGTCCGGCAGCTCCGGGTACCGGCGTTATTGCCGGTGGCCCTGTTCGTGCGGTCTTGGAGTGTGCTGGCATTCACGATGTGCTGAGCAAGTCCATGGGATCAGACAATGCGATCAATATCGTGCACGCGACGGTTGCGGCTCTGAAGTTGCTCGAGTCTCCCGAGGCTGTCGCTGCTCGTCGCGGTTTGCCCCTCGAAGCCGTTGCTCCCGCAGCATTGCTGCGCGCACGCGCCGGGGTAGGTGCGTAATGGCTCAACTCAAAGTAACCCAGAAGAAGTCGGAAATCGGTGGCACTTCGAATCAGCGCAATACCTTGCGCTCGCTCGGACTAAAGCGCATCGGTGACACTGTTGTTAAGGAAGATCGTCCGGAAATCCGCGGCATGGTAAATACGGTGTCGCACTTGGTTGTTGTCGAGGAGGTTAAGTAGCGATGGCACTCAAGGTCCATCATCTGCGCCCGGCTCCGGGTGCTAAGACTGCAAAGACTCGTAAGGGTCGCGGTGAGGCGTCAAAAGGCAAGACGTCCGGTCGCGGCACCAAGGGTACCAAAGCGCGCTACCAGGTGCCGGCTCGTTTCGAGGGCGGCCAGATGCCCTTGCATATGCGCCTGCCGAAATTGAAGGGGTTCACCAACCCCAACAAGATCGAGTTCCAGGTGGTCAATGTCGCCATGATTTCTAAGTTGTTCCCAAAGGGTGGCGAAATCACCGTTGCCGACCTAGTGGCAAAGGGCGCTGTGCGAAAGGGCCAAAAAGTCAAGGTTCTCGGGCAGGGTGATATCGCGGTGGCCGTTAAGGTCAGTGCCGATGCATTCTCTGACAGTGCCCGTGACAAGATCGTGGCCGCAGGCGGTTCCGCAACCGAGATTTAAGCAGGAGGCACAGTGCACATAAGTGCGTTTGGGGCTGCCCTGCGGACCCCGGATCTTCGCAAGAAGATTCTGTTCACCTTGGGACTGTTGGCGCTTTATCGACTCGGTTCGGTTTTGCCGACCCCGGGTGTTGACTATTCCGCGATTCAGCGTTGTATCGACGTAGTTCAGGATAATTCTGTCTATGCCCTGATCAACCTATTTAGCGGCGGGGCTTTACTGCAGCTTTCTGTCTTCGCACTAGGCATCATGCCCTACATCACCGCAAGCATTATTTTGCAGTTGCTCACCGTGGTCATCCCGCGTTTAGAAACCTTGAAGAAGGATGGCCAAGCTGGCCAGGCGAAGATCACCCAGTACACACGGTATTTAACAATTGGCTTGGCGATTTTGCAGTCGACGGCCATCTTGTCGCTGGCCCGCACCCCTGGCGCTTTGTTCAGCGGATGTAATGAGACCATCATCCCGAATGACTCGGTATGGGTGATCCTAGTAATGATCACCGTGATGACCGCCGGTACCGCCGTCATCATGTGGTTTGGCGAACTAATTACTGAACGCGGAATCGGCAACGGAATGTCGCTGCTCATCTTCACCTCGATCATCGCGCGCATCCCCCAGCAGTTCGCTTCAATCTGGGGTAGCCGCGGTTTCTTCACATTCACACTTACCGTGCTCGTCGGCCTGGTCGTTATTGCACTTGTTGTCTTTGTTGAGCAGGCCCAGCGTCGAATCCCGGTCCAGTACGCCAAGCGCATGGTGGGGCGGCGAATGTACGGCGGAACCTCAACTTATATCCCGCTTAAAGTGAATATGGCCGGTGTTATCCCGGTTATCTTCGCGTCATCACTGCTTTTCCTACCGACATTGCTAGTTCAGTTGACCGGTAGTCAGTCTGACTGGGCCCTATGGGTTCAGCAAAACTTTGGCAAAGGCACGGGTAGTTACTACCTATTTGCCTACTTCCTGCTCATCGTTTTCTTCTGCTACTTCTATGTCTCCATCACCTTCAATCCGGTCGAAGTTGCTGACAATATGAAGAAATACGGTGGATTCATTCCCGGAATCCGAGCGGGTAAACCGACCGCTGATTACTTGGATTATGTGCTCACCCGACTGACGGCACCCGGTTCGCTTTATCTTGGCCTGATCGCGGTCTTACCGGTTTTTGCCTTCGGGTCACTTGGGGTATCAAGTAACTTCATCTTCGGCGGAACCAGTTTGCTGATCATGGTGGGCGTTGGGCTTGACACCGTCAAGCAGATCGAATCCCAGTTGCAGCAGCGTAACTACGAAGGATTCCTTCGCTAATGCGTTTGGTCATGATGGGGCCACCTGGTGCCGGTAAAGGCACCCAGGCCGACATTGTGTGCGAGGGTACGGCGATACCCCATATTTCGACCGGCGATATTTTCCGGGCAAATGTCACTCAAGGAACCGCATTGGGTATTGAGGCCAAGCGCTACATGGATGCCGGCGAGTACGTACCCGATGGAGTCACCAATGCAATGGTGCGCGACCGGCTGGCACAACCGGATTGCAGCACCGGATTTTTGTTGGATGGCTACCCGCGCACCATTGAGCAGGTTGGTGAACTTGATTCGATGCTTGCGGCACAAGGTGTGGGCATAGATGCAGTGGTTGAACTCACCGTAGACATTGACGAAGTGGTGCAGCGATTGGTGAAGCGCGCAGCAGACCAAGGGCGAGCCGATGATGCCGAGAAGGTAATTCGCCACCGCCTAGAGGTTTTTGCTGAGCAAACGGCTCCGCTAACCTCCCTTTACGCAAGCAGGGGCCTACTTACTCAAGTTAGTGGCATGGGTGATGTCGCTGACGTGGCCGCGAGTATCCACGCGGCATTGAACTCCAACGCGTGATCGCTCATGTTTCGTAGGAGCGAGTCAATCCAGATTAAGTCTCCTGATCAACTCGCTGTCATGCGTCGGGCCGGTCTTGTTGTTGCCCTAACTTTGCAGGCCGTGACGGCTGCGGTGCGCCCTGGGGTGACAACCCGAGAACTCGACGCGATAGCCCGCGATTGCATAAAATCAAATAACGCGACTCCGTCATTTTTGGGCTATCACGGCTTCCCCGCGGTGATTTGTACTTCGGTCAATGAAGAAGTCGTGCATGGCATCCCGGGGGAGCGGGTGCTAGCCGATGGCGACCTAGTGTCGATTGACTGCGGAGCCATTGTCGATGGCTGGCATGGCGACGCGGCGGTCAGTGTGCCGGTGGGCGACGTAGCGGCTGGGGTGCTGGCGCTATCCGCGGCGACCGAGGCAGCCATGTGGGCCGGCATTGCACAAGTGCGAGCCGGTAACCGATTATCGGATATTGGCAACGCCGTTGAGCTCGCGATTAACGCGGCGGGGGATTACGGGGTGGTCGAGGACTACACCGGCCACGGGATTGGTACGAGCATGCATATGCACCCAGCTGTCCCAAACCACGGCAAGCCAGGCAAAGGCCCGGTCTTAAAAGTTGGTATGGCACTTGCGATCGAGCCCATGGCGACTTTGGGTTCACCTACTGTCGGGGTACTAGCCGATGGCTGGACGGTCGTCGCGCTCGACGGCGGGCCAGCCGCGCACT
>JBAXHK010000161.1:0-4440 GCA_037138935.1 Actinomycetes bacterium | reverse complement strand
GGCCGCGGGTATGGCCAAGATCACGATTAACCGGCCAGAGAAGCGCAATGCCTTTAGGCCGCCGACCCTCTTTGAACTCAGTGATGCACTTAATTACGCACGTGATGACGACGCCATCGGTGTCATCATCTTGACCGGGCAGGGCGATTGGGCATTTTGCTCGGGCGGAGATCAGATCATTCGCGGTAATGATGGCTACATCGGTGATGATGAAGTCGCTAAGCGCGGGGTTGGTCGGTTAAATGTTCTGGACCTCCAGGTCCAAATTCGTCGCACGCCGAAGCCGGTCATTGCAATGGTCGCTGGCTACGCAATTGGTGGCGGACATGTGCTGCACGTGGTTTGTGATTTGACCATCGCCGCTGATAACGCGCGATTTGGCCAGACCGGACCTAAAGTCGGGTCCTTCGATGGTGGGTACGGTTCAGGTTTGCTCGCGGCAACTATTGGGCAAAAGCGGTCACGCGAAGTCTGGTACACCTGCCGCCAATACGGCGCTGAGCAAGCCTATGACTGGGGCTTGGTCAATTCGGTGGTGCCTATTGCCGATCTTGAGAGCGAGACCGTCTCCTGGGCGCGCGAGATGCTGGCCATGTCGCCGCTGGCGCTGCGGATGTTGAAGGCATCCCATAATGCGGCCGATGATGGGCTAGCGGGCGTTCAACAGCTAGCTGGTGATGCGACCTTGTTGTTCTACATGACAGCGGAAGCCCAAGAGGGTCGCGATGCCTACAAGGAAAAGCGCGAACCTGACTTCCGTCAATTCCCCAAGCGTCCGTAACTTCACATGCCCGATAAACAACTGCAGGCGCTACTTGAAACCGCCGTGGTTTACGGGCTGCCAATGACTAGGGCATTTCGCGGTATCACCAAGCGCGAAGGTGTTTTGATTAAGGGGCCGTCGGGGTGGGGTGAGTTTGCCCCCTTTGATGACTACACCGATGTTGCAGCATCGCGCTGGCTCGACTGCGCGATTGAATCCTCATTTGGAGCATGGCCAGTAAGTAAACGTGAAAGCATCAATGTAAATGCGATAATAGCTGAGGTTAGCTCGGCGGATGCGGCGGCGCTAACGCGCGCTGCGGTAATAGAAAACGGCTGCCAGTGTGTAAAAGTAAAAGTTGGCGGCACCTTGGCGGCTGATGAAGCGCGGGTTGCGGCCGTTCGCGATGTACTTGATACCGCACTCGGTCGAGGAGTCGGCTCTATCCGCATTGATGCCAATGGCAGTTGGTCCGTGCCCGAGGCGGTGAAGGCACTAAGGCGTCTTACTGAATACGGGCTTGAATATGTTGAACAGCCATGTGCCGAACTCGCTGAGATCAAGCAGGTTCGCGATCAAGTTTCAGTACCTATTGCAGTTGATGAGGCAATCCGGGGCGCGGCTGCACCTGAGGAACTCGACTTACGTGGCATCGCGGATTTTGCGATCATCAAAGTTGCTCCGCTAGGCGGCATTGAAGCCAGCCTTCGGATAGTCGAGAGGCTCTCAATGCCGATAGTCATTAGCGGTTCACTTGACTCCTCGGTTGGTCTTTCGGCTTCGACGGCATTGGCCGGAGCCCTCGACATGACAATTGCCTGCGGACTTGGTACCGGCACGCTACTTGCTGCTGATGTGGTGGATACGCCGATTGTTCCTGTTGGCGGAATGCTAAAAGTGCAAAGAGTTGCCCCGGAGTTGAGCGCACTAATGCGGGCGCGCGATGAAATTAGCGATGAGCGCGGGATTTGGTGGCGGGCCCGCCTTGCCGCTGCCTGGTATGCGGGGGCCGGTAAGCGTTCTGGGCACCTAATCGACAGTTTGTAACCTGTTCCTCGTACCACCGTCTCGACATGAAAGGCTAAGCCCGTGAACGCATCGACACTCCAAGCGCGCGTGCTTGTCGATGAGTTGATCAGGTGCGGCATTACTGATTTTGTGCTTTCCCCTGGTTCGCGTTCGGCCCCGCTGGCTTTCGCATTGGCTGCCGCAGAAAAACGGGGCGAAATCTTCTTGCACGTGCGAATAGATGAGCGAAGTGCCGGATATTTAGCACTTGGGCTCGGCAAAGTTACTGGAGTTCCGGCCGTGGTCGTTACCACTTCGGGTACGGCAGCGATAAATTTGCATCCGGCCGTTGTTGAAGCCGATCACTCGAATATCCCGTTGATCGTGTTAACGGCAGATAGGCCGCCAGTTTTGCGTGGAGTCGGAGCCAACCAAACTATTGCGCAGGCCGATATTTTTGGAACCTCGGTTCGACTCACGGTTGACATGGCAGTGGCTGTTTCTGGCGACCAAGAGATTCGCTACTGGCGTTCCACCATGTCGCGCGTTGTGGCCGCGTCAACTGATGCGTGGCATCCTGGTCCGGTACATGTAAATATGCCATTTGCCGACCCGTTAGTCCCCGATGTGTTAGACGAAGATGCACCGGCAACGGCACTTGGAGGGCGCACTGACGGGCGCGCTGATGGGCGGCCCTGGACAGCCGATGCCAGGTTTGTTGCCGGCCTGAGCACACCACTTGACGACGTCATAGGTGTCATCATGGAAGACAATCAATGCCCGGCCCGCGGGATAATCATTGTTGGCGATCACGCCGACTCTGAATTCATGGGCCTGATTGATGACCTCGGTGATGCCCTTGGCTGGCCGATAATAGGTGAACCAAGCGGCAATGTGTCGGACTGCGATACCTCACTTTCTCACGGGGCTCTAATCCTTGCTGATGCTGATTTCGCGGCGGCACATGTGCCAGACGTCGTTATAACCGTCGGCCGAGTCGGATTAAGTCGTGCGGTGTTGCGCCTGGTCGCGAAATCACCCTTGCATATTGCGGTAGATCCGCAAGCGCAGTGGAGTGATCCAACTCGATCGGCAGACATCGTGATCGCGGGAGTGCCATTGCCCCCTGAGAATGCGCTGGTTGACCCTGACTGGCTTGATGCTTGGCAGCGGGCGGATGTCCTTACCGCCGCAGCGGTTGAAACAGCCCTTGCGGCTTTTGGAGATCAGTTGACCGGCATGCACGTTGCGCGCCTTACATGCAGTGCGGTTCCGTCCGCAGGCATGCTATTTCTGGGGGCTTCATCTCAGGTGCGCCATGTTTTCAATCTCGCGTCGACCTTCATTGGCGAAGCCATAGTGATGGGTAACCGCGGTACTTCCGGGATTGACGGAACTTTGTCCTCAGCTTGGGGAGCGGCCACGGCACTGCAGCGAGATGATGCAGCCGATGATCCAACTTGGGCCATTGCACTTGTTGGCGATCAGACTTTCTTGTATGACAGCAATGCCTTACTGGTACCGGCAACTGAAACAAGACCCAATTTGGTGATCGTAGTTTCGGATAATGATGGCGGTGGCATTTTCTCGCAATTGGAGCAAGGTGAGGCGCGATTCGCTGACTCTTTCGATCGGGTATTTGCGGTGCCGCTCGGGGCTGATGTTGGAGCCATCGCTGCGGCGCTGCAAGTTCCAACCCAGGTGGCACAGACTGCGCCCGAACTAATGGTCGCATTGGATACCGCTATTGCCGCTGGGGGAGTGCAGGTGGTGGTGGCGCGAACCTGTTCGCGAGTTGCTGAAGCGGAAGCTTGGCGAGCGGTGCTTGAAGCAGTACAGGCAGCCCTCGGGTCTGCTTAAGCGGGCAGCACCCTGCCAGGTACGGATCTCACGACTAGATAGCTTCGAGTGCATCCCTGATCGGCACAAGTTTCGCGGTCGATTCGGCCAGCTCGGTATCAGGGTGTGAACCTGCAACAATGCCGCAGCCGGCAAATGCACGCACAGTGTTGGTATCGCTGTCAATTTCAGCGCAGCGCAGCGCAATGCCGAACTCTCCGTCACCTTGGGCATCGAATCAACCGACCGGCCCGGCGTAACGACCGCGATCCATGCCCTCAAGTTCGCGGATAACGGACAAAGCTCGCTCAGTCGGAGTTCCACAGACTGCGGCGGTCGGATGCAGCGATGCCGCGAGTGCTAGTACCGATGCGGCGTCGGCCAACCTGCCGGTGATGTCGGTGGCCAGGTGTTGAACATTGGCGAGGGCAAGTACATGTGGGCGATCAGGAACAGTTAAGTCGGTGCAGTGGGCCGCAAGTACTCGCGCTACCGAGTGCACGGCGTATTCATGTTCTTCAAGATCCTTACCGCTACCAAGTAAGGCCGAGGCAAGGCCGGCATCGGCGGTGGCGTCGCCTTGGCGCCGCACGGTGCCGGCAAGTACCCGACTCGTAACTAGATCACCGGTGCGCCGCACGAGTAATTCAGGGGTAGCTCCGACAAGACCAGCGACACTAAATGTCCAGCAAGATGGGTATTTTTCAGCCAGGTTTATTAGCAGGTGTCGAATATCAAGTTCGCCTTCAACATGTGCGACCACATCGCGTGCCAAGACCACTTTGTCGAGTTCACCGGCGTTAATCCGCACGATTGCTTCGGCAACGGCC
>JBAXHK010000160.1:0-4495 GCA_037138935.1 Actinomycetes bacterium | reverse complement strand
TCGACGGGGTAGGAGCTTGAGTAAGTGGAATAGACGTTTAGTTGGTCCACGCTTGACGGTGCACTGACTATTTCGGTCGTGATGTTATTAGCTTCCTGCTCACCTGCGCCAGCAGATATCAACCCAAGCATCAAGTCAACCTTGATTACCAGCAAAGTGAACGTCGAAACAAAGATTGTCCCGAGTATCGCACCCAAGTTACCCGCAGCGGATTTGTATGCGCTCCTGCTGCCGGAGCCACTCGGGGTGGCACCACTCATAATCACACTCGCGATGGTCGCCCCAAAAGCCGAATTGCACAGCCCGAACACTCCCACCAGTACACCCACCATCCACACCGGTTGATCTGGCTGAACTAATAGAAGGAAACACAATCCAACCCCTTGTAGCCCTAATGCGACTAAACCAGCAACGTATGTTGAATACCGGCGCATCACATGGCGGGCCAACACCACCGTGCCGAGCACGGCCATCACATTTACCGGCACCATAACTATTGAGGTTTCGCTAAGTGAGAGATGGTAGACATACTGGAAACCCACCGTGATCCAGAAGAACGAAGTGGTGATCGCCACAAGTGCGGCTACTACGAGAAGCAGCCTCGTCTCTTGTTCCTTCAATGGCGCAAGTGAGAGCCCCGGGGATGTTGACCGACGGTAGGTGATCACAAGGAGGATGCCGGCGATGACAGCACCCAGCACTTGGACGGTCATTTTGGGGCTGAGGAGATTACTTAAGTTAATTGAGCCAAGGGCACCTAGAGCCAGTGCGAGCATAATCCCCGCCAGGAATCCGGTAGCAAGCTCAGGCCTACCAACTTCATCTGCCGTCGAACGAGCTGGCGCCAGTCTCAGGCACAGGAGAAGTGCAAATCCAATGGCAGCCCAAATTAAAGGCACGATTCGCCAGTTTCCGTTGTCCACCACGAAACCGGTCAGCAGGGGAAAGAAAATGAATACGCACGGACCCATCGCGCCTAAGATCGCGAATGCAGATGCCCGCTGCCCCTTGTCCACGACATAAGCGTTGATCATGCTCACACCAATCACCACCATCGAGCCCAACGCGGCGCCAAGGAGGGCATATCCGACCGACAGCACCACAATGTTGACCGCGGCAGCGATGGCAAGTGAACCGAGAGTGAAAAACATTGCCACAATTAGAACTGACTTGCGATACCCAAGCCATGATGGAATCTGACCCGCAATGAAAACCATGACCAAGGCGGACAAGGACTTGAGCGTCTGCACATTCGTGAAGTCATCCGTGGTTAAGTTCAAGTCACCGCAGATGGCATCGACAAGGTAGGCGTTGCCCACGGCAGGAACCAAAGCGGCTGCCATCATGAGCCAGCCCAGAAGCGGCGGACCAATCCACCATGCCGGGCGCGCAGTTGAGGTGCGGTCTCCCCTCAAGGGTTTTCTCCCCACCTGCTATCCACGTTTGAACGCGACTCGTCAGCCTATGGTCTCATCATCGACCACAAGGGCCGATCTCCAGATCTGCCCTACCCGACTGCGATAAAAGCAGTTTCGCCCTGTCCGGGACTCGCGATCTTAGGTGGCTGCCGCCGAGTCATAATTGGCGCGACGTCCAGTGATAGCAACGATTTTGGGGGCCATGGGCCTCGGATCAGGGACCGCAAGAAGCTAGCGGCGACCCCGGCGTTAGGTTTCTGACCCTTAGTAGGCAACACTTATGCCTAGGTAAGGCATGTCAGCGCTAAATCCCAATGAGGACAAAGGCACGATACGGCTTCACCGCGTGACAGACAGGTCGTCTTTCACGGCTCTCATTAAGGAGATTTAGCACCATGGCAAAAGGCACCGTAAAATGGTTCAACGCAGAAAAGGGCTTCGGTTTCATCGAGCAGGCAGACGGCGGACCTGACGTGTTCGTCCACTACTCAGCAATCGAATCCGATGGCTACCGCTCGCTAGACGAGAACCAGGCTGTCGAGTTCGACATCACCCAGGGCCCCAAAGGCCCACAGGCAGACAAGGTTCGCATCGTCTAATACGAACTCGAACATGACAAGAGGCCCAGTGCGGATGCACTGGGCCTCTTGCTATTCAGATGCCTTCCGACTAAGTCTCGACCGGGTACCGCTCGGCCAGCGCGGTGGCGCGCTGCCTGCTGTGGCCGCGCAACAGTAAAAGATGCTAAGAAGATCGCCAATTCGGTGGTCAGGCGAAGGCCTCACCGAAACCTGAAGTTCACCTGAATGCGCACGTTTTTGTCGTTAAACCATCGATTTTCATCGATTTGACGACAAAAACGTGCGCGCCCAGCAAAACGTGGTCAAGACAAAGACTTTCGCAGCCTGGCCCTAATAGAAGGTGCGATCTTTCTCGGCGCTACATCGGCTACTGACTCGGTCGTGCCGACAGTCGTGCCCACAGTCGTGCCAGCTGTAGTTCCGTCAGTGACGCCGTCGGTGAGTGCTTCCCCCGCGGTGTCGGCACCTGCCGGCGTAGCGCTGCTATCTGCAGCTGAACGTGCGAACGCGAAGTTTGTCGCGGTGAAAGTACCACTGTCGAGGAGTGCGGCGAACGCGCCGGAGGTGAGCGTTTCTATTGGTGCGGCCGTTGCCCCGGTAGTTAGTGGTTTGCCGGCGAACACGCCGCTAAATGCGAGCATGAGTGTGTCTTCGCAAACTCGAGCGAAAGCATCGTTCGTACCGATCGGTAAGACACGAAGCACCGCTGCTGGTCGGGCGAGAGTTCCTGCCTTCAAGGCAAGCCGTACCGGTGTTTACACGATCCGGTTGAGCACACCTGCGGGTAAGGCCTACTACTTGAAGGTCAAGGTCACCGCAAAGAAGAGCACTAAGTCTTAGGCAAACGCCCGCGAACGACATCCGGCTCTGGGCCGTCAGCGCACTGAGTCGGGTTCACCTGCCAAGAACTGCAGGAGGTCAATTCGCGACATAAGGTGAAGGCATGGCCACAAGATCACGGAGGCGACTTCGCACCGTTGTTCTTGTCGTAGTCGCTTTCGGTGTACTTTTTGTCGCCATCGCCTCCGTGCTGACCTTTCGCCTCTCCGGCACGCCCATCGCTCCGGAGTCGCTAATTCTCGATGGAGCGCCAGCCTCCGCCACTGACCCGACACCGGTGCAACTTGATGCCGACCTCTACCTCCCTCTCACGCTTTCTACCGATGCCGCGGGCGGAGCAAAGAATGCTGCCCCCGCGATACTCCTGGCCCACGGCTTCGGCGGTAGCAAAAAATCAGTGAGTGCCGAGGCTGAGTCACTCGCGGAAGCTGGCTTCGTCGTGCTCACCTACTCCGCGCGCGGATTTGGCTCCTCGACCGGCCTGATCTCGATGAACGCACCGCAGTTCGAAGTGGCCGATGCCTCGCACTTGATCGATTACCTGTCCACTCGCACGGAAGTAATCTCTGATGGGCCCGGTGATCCGCGCATCGGCATCGCCGGCGGTTCGTACGGTGGAGCCCTGGCACTGATGGGCGCAGGATATGACCCCCGCGTCGATGCGGTAGCCGCCGACATAACCTGGAACAGCCTGGAGGAATCCCTCTTCGGCCAGTCACTGATCAGTGACGAGGTCACCGGTGAAGGCATGCAGGGTGCGTTCAAGTCACTTTGGTCTGGGCTTTTCTTCAGCGCCGGGCAATCAGCACCCGGAACTCCCGTAACCGAGTGCGGTCGCTTCACTCCGGACTGGTGTGAGGCCTACACGAGAGCGGCAGTGAGCGGAACCATCGACGCTGCCGGCGCCGAGCTCATGCGAGCCTCCTCACCGGTGAGCATCACTGACCAGATCACGGTGCCGACACTCATCGGCGCAGGCCAGGCCGACTCTTTATTCCCGATCGCCCAGGCCAACGCCAACGCAACACAGATTCTCGATTCACATCCGAATACCCCGGTGAAGGTTGTTTGGCATGCCGGAGGCCACGATGGAGGGCTGGCCTCCCCCGATGCAGTAAGCGTGCAACTTCGCGAACTAACACGTGACTGGTTCACCGCGCACCTTGCGAAGGGCGCACCTGTCGCCGACTCTTTCCTATACTCGGTGACCGCGGGCTCCGCACTGAGTGATCGCGCCTCCGGCACTTTCGAGGTGCTGAGCTCCCCCGACTATCCAGGTCTCGGCGGAACTTCCACGAGCTCGGTAGCCCTCACCGGGCCCACGCAGCAGATACTGGCGCCGGCCGGGGGCATCCCTTCATCGATCTCCTCCGTTCCCGGACTAGGTGGCATCGCCTCGCTCCTAGGCCAGATCAGCGGCGCTGCTGATCGCGGAGTCGGGCAGCAGACCGCGACCTTCATCTCCGAGGCCCTCGATTCAACGCTGGGCATCGCAGGAGCAGCCAGCGCACGAATCGAAATCTCGAGTGATCGCCCGATCAACAAAGCCACCTTTTTTGCGGCGCTGCGCATAGTTGACGATCAAGGGCGCTCACGGCTTCCTGCCGGCCTCGTCGCACCGGTGCGTCTCGACGTCCTGGGCGCCGAGCCGATCAC
>JBAXHK010000159.1:0-4505 GCA_037138935.1 Actinomycetes bacterium | reverse complement strand
GTGTGCACGAAAGGTGGCAGCGCTCCAGACTTGCCAAGCAATACATCGCCAACGGTACGGTCGGTGTCGGCTTGCAGGAAGCCGTAAGCGCTCATCCAGTCATCATTGAATACCTTGGACAAGTAACCGCGCCCACTGTCGGGTAGCAATACAACAACAACATCTCCGGGTTTGGCGCGCTTCGCCACATCAAGGGCGGCAACCACGGCCATGCCGCATGAGCCACCAACCAGTAGACCTTCTTCGCGGGCCATTCGTCGGGTCATCTCGAAGGAGTCCTTATCCGAAACCGCAATGATCTCGTCGCAGACATTCGGGTCATATGCGGTCGGCCAGAAATCCTCACCCACCCCTTCAACGAGATAAGGCCGGCCGGTACCACCTGAATAAACCGAGCCAACCGGATCAGCGCCAATAACGCGGACAGCGCCACCACTCGCCTGCTTCAAGTAATTACCGGTGCCTGAGATAGTGCCACCGGTGCCAACCCCAGCGATGAAGTGCGTGATACGCCCTTCAGTTTGCGCCCAAAGCTCTGGGCCGGTGGTCTCGAAATGTGAGAGCGGGTTATTGGAGTTTGAGTATTGATCTGGCTTCCAGGCACCTGGAACTTCGCGGGCAAGTCGATCACTTACGGAGTAGTACGAGCGTGGGTCATCGGGATCAACCGCCGTTGGGCAGACAACAACTTCGGCGCCATAGGCCTTCAGCACATTGCGCTTGTCTTCACTGACTTTGTCTGGGCACACAAAGATGCAGGTATAGCCTCGCTGCTGCGCGACTAGCGCCAGCCCAACACCGGTGTTACCGCTCGTTGGTTCGACTATGACCCCGCCCGGCTTCAATGAACCATCGCGTTCGGCCGCATCAATCATGCGGATCGCGATGCGGTCTTTCACCGAACCACCCGGGTTTAGGTACTCAACCTTCGCCAGTACGAGAACCCCCTCGGGCACCCCGCCAGTAACCGAGCGCAGCCTGACCAGCGGGGTGTTTCCGATAAGTTCGATGACAGACTCGACGTAATCCATGAATAGACCCTAGAACCTCATACGCTGGTGCCGTGTCCGACCCCATAGTCACCTTGGCTCCAAGTGTTTATCGCATCGGCACCATGGGTAGTTTTATTAATACTTTCGTCTTCCTCGAGACCGATGGCTCGGTAACCCTCGTGGACTGCGGCCTGAAAAATGCTCCGGGAGCGATAGTTCGCGGTCTTAGCGCAATCGGCAAACACCCGGGTGACGTTCAGCGCATTGTGCTCACCCACGCCCATGATGACCATATTGGTGGGGCCGCTGAAATTATCAGTGCAGCCGGCTTACCCGGAGCGGCAATGCATGAAGCAGATGCCGAATTCATCCGCGCAGGAACCCTGCCCTCGATCGATCGCTCAAGGACAGCGGGCCGCATATTTGCCCGAATTCCGGCTCGACCTTACGCGGCGTTTGCAGTCTCCGAGGTGCTAAGAGACGGTCAGGTAATTGATGTCGCCGGTGGTCTCCGCGTAGTTCACACCCCGGGCCATACTCCGGGGCATATCTCGCTGCTCCATGAGTCAACCGGAGTACTCATTACCGGTGATTCCATTTTCAATATGGCCTCGCGAATGACGTGGGCCCTATCTGCTTTTTGCACCTCTTATGAACAAAGTAAGTTGACCGCCGCTCGCTTTAGTGACCTCGATTTCAACGTGGCAGCTTTCACTCACGGGCCAGAGATTCGTAATAAAGCGCGTGAGCGCATCCGCTCATTCTTGACGAAACGTGGAGCACTCGGGTGAATGAGCAGGTAGCCGCGGAGTTCAGCATTGAGCTGGACCGCGTCGTTGATCGCCTGCGCACGATGCCAATCACCAAGCTCGAGCAATCCGCGAGCCTTACGCGGCCGGTACTTTCTGAGCTAGCCGAAATGGCCGGGCAATCAAGACCAGTGCCCGATATTGCCGACCGGGCACTAGGTGATCAGTGCGCGGTGCTAGGCCAGGAGCTAATTTACTCCGGCCGGCCCTGCGCAGCAGCCGCGGTGCTGCTGCGCGAACTTCGCCTAACTCTGCCCTGACTAGTTGCGCGTGAAGATCGCAATCAAGCGCAAAAACTCTAGGTAGATCCAGACCAAAGTGACGAGGAGTCCGAAGGCCATCCGCCAAGATTCGCGCTCCGGTGCACCGTTGGCAATCCCTTGCTTGATGGCTTCGAAGTCGAGCATCAAGAAGAAAGAGGCAATTAGCACGCCAGCAACGCAGATGATCAGGCCCAACCCGTCAATACCGTAGAAGCCCCAGCCCCCACCAACACCGAACAGCGCAGCAACGAATGACGCCAACCCGATCACCATGTAGGTAACAGTGGCCGCGATCAGCACACTGACGAACTTCTTGTTGACCTTGATAACACCGGTCAAGTACAGGACAAGCATTACCCCGAAAGTTGTCATCGTGGCAACGACCGCCTGCACCACGATGCCCTGATAGTTGGAGGACTCGGCATATTGGTTATACCAATTGCTGATGGCACCGAGCATCAAGCCTTCAAAAACCGAGAACACCAAGACCAATGCAGGTGAAACTTTCTCGCGGAAAGCGATCACGAAGCCCAAAATGGTGGCGATGATGAGCGCCGGGAACATAATGATCGGGAAGGTGTAAGTCAGATTCCAGCCAACTACCGCGAACACTACGACCACCGCGAATACCAGCATGGTCTTCACGATGACGTCGGTGATTGTCAGCCGCAAGCCTGAACCAGCGGTCAGATTCGCGAACTGCTCATTGGTGTCGGCCGGTGGAACCACAGCGCCGCTGGCGTACTGAGCGCCGCTGGCATATTGGGCCCCGGGAACTGGGTCACCGGTAAAGGTGTAGCCACCCTTGTTCGCGGGCTTGGAGTACTTCGACAAAACAGGGTTATTTGAGTCCATGGAAATACGATAACCCAGAAGTCTGGATTCGGCTTCAACCGGTGCCCTCGATGGGATTTGAACCCATACTGTGCCGGGTTTAAGCCGGGTGTCTCTGCCAGTTGGACTACGAGGGCCGTACATTGTTCAGTAACAGGGCAACCTTAGAACCCCGGCTGAATTGGCCTACCACCTCAGGTGCATTGGGCCCTGAAGAAGGCGGCACTGCGCTCCCAAGCAAGGCCGGCATGGCTTGGTGAATAGACCTCCGGCCGGTCATCATTGAAGAAGGCGTGCTCGGAGCCCGGGTAATCGAAAATCTCGATCTGGCCGCCATGCTCGGCAATCGCCGCTGCGTACTCAGCAATCTTTGGGCCGGCCCAATCCTCATCCGACTCGGCCTTGTGGATCATCGCCGATTTTCCGGAGTACTGAGCCCAATCCGGAGCGTAATCAGGCCAAGGCATGGCCGGATAGAAAGCTGCTGCGCAGGAAATGTGCGCACTGACGGTCGGGGCTAGAAGGGCTAGGCCGCCCCCCATACAAAAACCCATCACCGCGACCTTGCTGGACGACACTTCAGGGCGACCCACCAGGTACGCCGCTGCACCGGCAAAGTCGGCAGCCGCGGCTGATACCTGTAAGCCCATCATCAGTTTTTGGGCTTCGTCCGGCTCGGTGGTCAAGGCCCCGCGGTAGTGATCCACCGCTAGTGCCACAAAACCCGCAGCGGCCAGCCGGTTAACGACTCCTTGAATATGGGGGACTAATCCCCACCACTCCTGAATGACGATGACACCTGGGCCTGCGCCCGACTCCGGGATGGCGATGACCCCGCCTACTTGCTCACCTTGGATCTCGATTTCGATATTTCGCATGCTGCATTCTTGCCCATTGGGCGCGCTGACGTGGGCTGACCCGCCCCACAGTTCACTTCAATTTACCGGTCACTTAAATTCGCCGGCGGAGCTGTCGACCCACGAACAATTAGCTGGGTCGGCACTTGAACATGAGTTGGCACTTGCCCATCATCACTTCGGATCTGGCGCATTAAAGCCTCCGCGGCAATACCCCCGAGCTCTTGCACCGGTTGCGCAACCGTCGTTAGGCCAAGTAGTTCAGACATATCGTGACCGTCGATACCGGCGATGGAGATATCGCGGCCCGGTTGCAGACCGTGGCTCCGTAGTGATCTCATGGCACCAAAAGCCATCTCATCGGACATCGCAAATACCGCGGTCGGTCGCTCACCCTGGGCTAGGAGTTTCGTCATCGCACTCTCACCACCGGCAATCGTGAAGTAGCCGCGGGTTTCAAGGGCGGGGCCGACAGCTAAACCGGCTTCCCGCATTAAATCGGTGAAGCCGCGGTAGCGTGCATGCGGGTCGGTGAATAGTTCACCGGGTGGAGCCCCAGTGATTACCGCTATGCGCCGGTGGCCGAGGTTGATCAGATGCTGGGTGGCGGTGCGCGCGGCTGCTACGTCATCGATGCCGGCCGTAGAAACCCCGGCAATCGCTGCCCCGATGAGGCTCGTTGGCAAGTGGAGTGACAACACACTCTGCAATTGCGCATCCTGCGGTGCCAGTGCGATGGTGATGACACCA
>JBAXHK010000158.1:0-4514 GCA_037138935.1 Actinomycetes bacterium | reverse complement strand
TGAGTGCGCACCAAGAGCATCGCAGGCAGTATGCACCGTGATAGACGCACCTGTTTCCTTTTGGGCGATAGAAGCAGCATGCAAGGACTTGGTCTCGTTCACCGTAATCGGATGCGAGACCCCAATTTCACCAATCACTCCGGCGCGAATTTCAGTATCGTCTACGCCAATACGGATTTCATTGATCAAAACATCAGCTAGCTCATTGGCATCAGACATTGCTACTTGAGGGGAATGCGAAGCCTCAACATAATGGCCACAGCCTGCAACAATGTTTATTCCGGTATTCTCAGATATCTGTTTTAATCTTTTAACTTCGCGACCCATTGTCGAGGAACAGGTCATATCAATGACAGTGGAACCTCCAAGCTCGGCAAAGAAACCAAGCTCTTGAACTGCGAGATCGAAGTCATCTAGCAAGTAATTTGTCCTACTAGTGTTGGGCCACTGCCGTAGCCACCACATGTCTTCCAAAGCGGGGCTTTTCGAAGAAAGTTGATGATCGTTCTCCGTAATCGGATCAACCATCCATTGCGACCCGTCAACCAGCACGTGCTCGTGACTCAATGTGATTCCCATCGAGTCAAGAGGCAAATCTCCGTTTACGGTACGGAGAACTTTCACAGTGGCGGAGCCTCCTCGAGTTCAATCACTGTGCCACTTGGTGACCAGCAGTACACGGCGCGACCTTCCGGGAAATCAACTATCTCACCGATCCGAGATCCACCCGCGGCCTCAAGCTCACTGACCCCTCGATCCAAATCTTCAACCAAGAAGGCCGCGTGTCCAATACCTGGCCAGACGGGCATGCGGGGATCAATCGCCTTAGGCACATTTTTGAAGCTAAGCAACTCAATAACCTGGCCACTAATTGGTGACTGACATTGCGCCAAATGGCACGTAATGCCAGGAATATTCATTGTTCGTTGAATCCAGTCGGTCATCAACCTGTCTTCAAATAACATCTCAAACCCAAGCACAATGCGGTAGTAATCAACCGCTTCATCAACGTCAGGCACCACAAACCCTGAATGGTGCCAAGCCCATGCTTGTGCCGAACCGCCAGTTATTTTCGCATTCATGATTCAACGAGTCCTTGCCCGCTGAGGACCAGAGCGTCCAATGTAAGGGTATGTTAGCGCAGCACTAAGTACCTTGTCCATGCCTTCATCTACCCAGTTGAAGATCGTCGCCGCTTCTGGATTTAGGAATCGTCATTTACCCGCCCTTCTGTTGTTCGGCTTGTTGTTGTTGTTCAGATTGTTCACGTTTAGCTACGGCGTGCAGCCAAACTTGCTGCGCCCATGCATCAATTGAGGCATCGTCGTCCCAATCGATGTTCGTGGGCTTGATGAAAATCTTTTTGCTGGTCTTTGACATGTGCGCTCCTTTTGGCTCTTTTCCAAGTGGTAAATCCACTTAGCAGCTCTTCCGCCGGAACCACCGCATCGAGTTATCGGTTGGTAGGTAATCAGCCGGAGGACTATCGATTACCTTCTTGAGCAATTACAGAGTCGCACATGGGTCTGACATTAGGAAATGTAGTGGAGAACTCTCTTCTTGCCGCGTTTTGCTAGCAACGCGGGCTGATTATCACCGGCTTTGGCGCTATTAGTTCCCTTATTCACTAGCCCGTCGCGGTGGCGTGAAAGTCTGCGCTGTCTTACCGCCAGGGCCAGCGGTGGTGTAGGTGACGGCAATCTTGGTGAAGGTCTTCTGCTTCTTGTAGGCCACCGGCTTGGAGACTTGAACTGCCACCGGATACGGGGTGGTTATCTGCACATTACAGATCTCCCCACATGTGGAGCACATAGTCGCTACTTCGCTAGGGGTGCCATTTTGCGGAGAGGTGTAGGTGCACTTCGTCCCCGGCACATTAAGTGTGCCAGAGCCACTTGCACCCGTGCGGCTCCACTTCGACCAAGTTATATCGGTCATGATCGTGTCGGAGGAAATACCACGTGGGTCATCATCGCCGCCTTGCGGGCAATCGACTATGAGTGCTGCCGGTTTCGAAACCGGGCGATTTGTGAAAGTGCCCAGCGTGCCGGCGTTCGCCGAGGTGCCTAAGCAAACCGCAACCACCGGCGTCTTCGCCTTTTCCTCCGCGGCCGCTGCGGGCAAGGCTGTCGAGCCCAGTATTAACGCCGCTGCGGTCATAACCATCAGTAGTCGATTCATGACTCCGAAACCCCTCCAAGGTTAGGCACTTGGCCCTGCTTCCCAAAAGGTTAACAGGGCCACGCGGGTGGCTTTAGTTACTCGCCGCCATCAAGGCGCCGATAACGACGACCACGATGAAGCTGAGGGCAACACCGGCGATGCCGAGCCAAAGGCCCGCGAGCGCCATGCCCCTGTTGTTTGCCTCACCGCGCTTAACGCGCTTCAGGCCGATGGCCCCGAAGATGATGGCAAGGATGGATCCAAGGCCGGAGAACGGGATGATGAAACCACCGAGCAGGCCGACGAGGCCTAAAACTAGGGCGGCGATGCCGAGCCCGTTCCTATTGCCGCTGGCTGGTGGTGTTCCCATTCCCGGAGGCATCGCTGCTGCGGGTGTTGGTGCTGGCGGCATCGAAGCTGGGGGCGTTGGTGCCGGCGGTGTCGATCCTGGCGGCATTGACCCGGGGGGCGGGGCTAATGGTGTCTGATCGCTCTCGCTCATGTCTGCCCTAACTTTGGTTGTCGAAGGGGGCCCATCAAGGCACAACTATGCCACGCCGTTATCGGGAGGTGCGCCGACGAAGCGCGTGTGCCAGTCGACAGTCAATGCCCCTAGGGCGTAGGTGCACGCATCACGCGCAATGGGCGCAGCAAGGTGGATCGGGCGGCGCTCGAACATGCGACTACCAGCTAACTAGTTCAGGCCCCGGTCGGCCATCTGAACCAACCCTTAGGTCAGCAACACTTATTGGACAGCGCCGCCGCGGGCAGGTCCTTGTGCTCAGATGGATCTATGGCCTCAACGTGGGTGAGGAATGCATCAGTGTCAACCTTGCGGCCGCTCACCCAGGTGCCCAGAACTTTGACCTCATCGGTGAGCTTGTCCGAATCCACCGCGTAGGGGTCGGCCGAGAGCTCGACGAGGTCGGCGAGCTTACCCACGGCTAGGGAGCCTAGTTCGTGCTCGCGCCCCAGCTGCCGGGCCGCGTTCACGGTGTGTGCCTTGATGGCATCGTCCAAGGTCACCTGCTGTTCGGGGCCATGGAGTGCGCCCGACGGTGTCCGGCGGGTGACCATGCTCTGGATGTTGAGCAACGGGATGGGCGGGCTGACCGAGCCGTCGTTGTGGAAGGTGACGAGGGCCCCCGAGCGGAAGGCATCACCCGCGCGCATCCACTGACTTCCGATCTCAGGCGGGAACATCACACCGTCGAGGAGGTCGCCCCAGTAGATGAACTGGGCGGGAAGCATCGAGATGGAAACGCCCAGCGATGCGGCACGATCGAACTGGTCGCCTCGGCACCCACCCACGTGCTCAACGCGCCAGCGATGATCGGTGCCGAGGAGCTTGTTCTCCACGAGAGCATGCTCGTAGGCATCGAGGACAACGTCGAGGCCCACGTCGCCATTGACATGGAAGGCGAACTGGAATCCCGTGGGTGCGTAGGTCGCAAGAACTTGGTCCAGCTCCGCTCGGGTGTAGTCCATCATCCCCTCTCCACCGGGGCCTAGCGGAATTTGGGCATTTTTCACTCGAGGCGTATCGAGGTAGGGGAAGGAGGACGCGATGGTGCCGTTCCACGGGGATCCGTCGGCCCAGAGCTTGATGCCCTGCTTCCACAGCTTTGTGGGGTCAGGCGAGGTCAGCGGATCACCGCACGTCGCGTCAATGGACATGTGGTAGAGCGCAACACGCACCGGGATCTCCGGGAGCGATGCGCACGCGGCGTAGCCCTTGAGCATGGAGTCCTGATACGTGTGCTCCGTTGTCATCGTGATGCCATGACTCGACATCAGCGTGAGCCAGCGCGCAAGGGACAGCAGCGGGTGCGGGACTGCGAGCGGAAGGAGTTTGCTCGCCGCCTCCAACAGGGCAGCAGTCTCGTAGGCCCGACCGTTCGACGTACCATCCGCGTTGCGCCCGAAGCGGGCACCCACCGGGTCAGCCGGAGGCTTGCCACCTTCCCAGCCGTTTAGGGCAATCACCCCGGAGTTGAAGTAAGCCTCGTGGCCGGAGTTGTCGAGCACCAGCGCCGGGCGCGTCGGGAAGAACACGTCCAGATCGGTCTTCGTGAGCTCGGGAGCTTGATGCAGCAGGCGGTCCAGCCCGTTGCAGATAACCGGCTGCCCGGGCGGCAGCTCACTGTCCAGCTTCTTCCACAGCGCCTGGACGTCCGCATACGTCGGATAGCCCATGTAGGGAGCAATCCAGTAGGACGGCTCCTGAGTGACCATGCCGCTCAGCGCCGGGTGATTGTGCGCGTCGATGAGGCCCGGCATGAGCACCGTGGTTCCTAGATCGGTCACCGTGACCCCGGGAGCCGCAGCCTGGACTTCGGCCAATGAGCCGA
>JBAXHK010000157.1:0-4525 GCA_037138935.1 Actinomycetes bacterium | reverse complement strand
AGGAGTAGAAACACGCCTTTCCATTAGACTAAGGCCTCAACCTTGACAACCAATTGTTGGTGCTACCACATCTTTAAGGGGCTATCACGTGTCTAAGCGCTTGTTCACGTCAGAATCGGTTACCGAGGGTCATCCGGATAAAATGGCTGACCAAATCAGCGATGCGATTCTCGATGATTTGCTTCGGCAGGATCCGCGCAGCCGCGTGGCTGTCGAGACAATGTTGACGACCGGTCAGGTGCACGTGGCGGGTGAGGTTACCACCGAAGGTTTCGCTGATGTCATTCGTTTGGTGCGCGACACCGTGCTGGGTATTGGATACGACTCCTCGACAAAAGGTTTTGACGGTGAGTCCTGTGGCATTTCGGTATCTATCGGCAAGCAATCACCTGACATCGCCCAAGGTGTCGACGATGCAATCGAAGAGCGTGAAGGCGGTAGTGGCGACCCCCTTGATCGCCAAGGAGCCGGTGACCAAGGGTTGATGTTCGGATACGCCTGCACCGACACCCTTGAGCTCATGCCGCTGCCAATTTCCTTGGCACATCGCCTGGCTGAGCGATTGACCGAAGTGCGCAAGGACGGTCGCGTGCCATATCTGCGCCCCGATGGTAAGACCCAGGTCACCATCGAATACGACGAGGATGATCGCCCCACCCGAATCGACACCATTGTGGTTTCGAGCCAGCACTCGCGCGATATCAATCTTGACACCATGCTCACCCCTGACATCCGCAAGCATGTGGTTGATCCGATCCTGGAAACCTTGGATCTTGATTCCCGTGATTATCGACTTTTGGTTAACCCAACCGGCCGTTTCGAGGTCGGTGGCCCAATGGGCGATGCTGGCCTTACCGGGCGCAAAATCATCGTCGACACCTACGGTGGCATGGCCCGACACGGTGGTGGGGCATTTTCAGGAAAGGATCCGTCCAAAGTCGATCGCTCCGCCGCTTATGCGGTGCGGTGGGTGGCCAAGAACGTTGTTGCCGCAGGCTTAGCCACTCGGTGTGAGGTGCAGGTTGCCTATGCAATCGGCAAAGCCCACCCGGTCGGTGTCTTCGTCGAGACATTCGGCACCGGCGTCATCGGGGACGAAGCCATCCAAGATGCGGTACTTCGGGTATTTGATCTGCGCCCAGCGGCAATTATTCGCGATCTTGATCTGCTGCGGCCAATCTTTAGGGTCACCAGCGCCTATGGGCATTTTGGCCGCCCGCAGGGCACGAACGAGTTACTCGATGCGGATCAACCGGCACAGCGCTCGCAGGTAGGCCCGACATTCACCTGGGAAAACACCGACCGCGCCGAAAACTTGCGGACGGTTGCCGGGGTGTGAGCCCCGCGATCGATCCCGTGACAAATCAGCTGGCGCTGCTGCCAGCAGCCGGCAAGACAGGTGCGCGACGGCCCCGCAAGGGGCCGTCTTCGTCTATCGACCTCGCTGAAAAGTTGCCGATCGCACAAGTTCGAATCGACTCACCGCTTCCCCAACTTGACCGAATCTTTGACTACACCATTTCGCAGCAGCTTGATGATTTGGTGCAACCTGGGGTTCGGGTTCGAGTGCGCTTTTCCGGGCGCTTGGTTAACGGGTTTGTAGTCGGCAGGGTGCAAGCCAGTGATGCGGGGAAAGCCCTTCGCCCAATTGAGCGGGTGGTATCTGGTGAGCGCGTCCTCACCGCTGAAGTTTGTGACTTGGTTTCGGCGGTTGCTGAGCACTATGCCGGCACGTTCTCGGATGTGGTTCGCAGTGCGGTGCCACCGAGGCATGCACGGGCGGAGTCATTGCAATATCGCGTACCTGAAGTTGATGTTCAGGTTCATGACCTCGATGCGACCCGTTGGAGCAGTTATACGAATGGTCCGGTCCTGTTTGGCCGCCTTCGTACCGGTAAGTCCTTGAATACCCGGGGGGTTTGGAGTTCGGCTCCGGCACAGCCGTGGTACCAAGACATCTCATCATTAGTGCGAGCGGCTCTGGTGAATTCGGTTGGTAGCGCGATCGTGGTGCTGCCTGATGCGCACGATGTTGACCTGCTTGCCCAGGAGCTTGCTGAACTCCGCGACACCACGGCAATCTTGACCGCAGATCAAGGTCCGGAGCGGCGCTACCGTGAGTTCCTTCGGGCCCTGCGCGGCTCGGCGCGGTTGGTGATCGGGACCAGGGCAGCGGTCTTTGCCCCAGTTTCGAACCTACAACTGATTGTGGTGTGGGATGACCAAGATGATTCGCTCTGGGAACCGCATGCGCCATATTGGAATGCCCGCGATGTAGCGGCAATCCGGTCATCGGCTGGGGGTTGCGCACTGCTGGTGGGCTCACCTGCAAGAAGTGTCGAGACTCAACTTTGGTGTGAGCAAGGTTGGGCGCAATCATTGGCACCGACGCGCGAGATAATTTCGTCAAATGCACCACTTGTTAGAGCACTTGAGCAAGAGGATTTAGCGCGCGATGGAGCAGCGGCTTCGGCCCGGCTCCCGCATATGGCTTGGTCGGTCGCGAAAGAGGGTTTGAAAGTAGGCCCGGTTCTAGTGCAAGTACCCAGACGCGGCTATCTGCCAACCCTTTGCTGTCAACAGTGTCGCGCCCCGGCGCGGTGTTCATGCGGGGGCGCCCTTGGGCTAGCAACGGGCCAAATAATTCCTACCTGCATCTGGTGTGGAGTACCTGCCGTGAGCTGGAGTTGTCGCCTATGCGGTGATAGCAACTTACGCGCGGTAGCCATCGGGGTCGAACGCACAGCTGAGGAATTCGGTCGAGCATTCCCATCGATCCCGGTAATTTGGTCACAGGGTTTGGCAATGCGACGTAGCATCGGTGCTTCGCCAGCGCTGGTGATAGCTACCCCAGGAGCTGAACCAATTGCCGATGGTGGTTATGCGGCTGTCATAATTTTGGACGCTCGCGGGCAATTGCTGCGTCCCCAACTCCAAGTCACTCAAGAAGCTGCGCGTCGATGGTTCGGTGCGGCACTTCTGGCTCGTCCACGGGCCCCGTTGGCGATCACCGCCGAAAACTCTGAGCCGGTCGTACAAGCGTTGCTTCGATGGGATGCTCCAGGGTTCGCGCAACGTGAACTTGCTGACCGAGCGGCTGCAGGTTTACCGCCGGATACTAAAATGGCGGTGCTGCAGGGTGCACTTGCCGATATCAATGACGTGCTGTCACTGTTGACGGTTGAGCATAAAGTTCTTGGTCCCGCCAACGAAAGTTGCATAGTGGTTGTGCGGCGTGACTTGGGTGCGCAGTTATCCGGGCAGCTACGTGTCATTTCAGCAATGCGTGCGGCCAAGAGCACTGGTAAACCGGTAAACGTGGTGTGTGATCCACGTGAGCCAATCTCTAAGGAGTCCGCACCAGTGCCGGCTCCATGAAATCCCAGGACGTAGAATCCGCTCATGGCCGTTCAACCCATTCGACTCTTCGGTGACCCAGTGTTGCGTACCCCGGCGGCCGCTGTTGAGACATATGACAAGGAGTTACGCAAACTTGTCGCCGACCTAACCGACACCATGCAAGATGCACCAGGGGCGGGTTTGGCGGCTCCACAGATCGGCGTTTTGTTGCGGGTCTTCACCTACTGGGTTGACGATGAACTGGGCCACCTTATTAACCCCGAATTATTGCTGTCCGATGAAATACAAGATGGCGAAGAAGGCTGCCTTTCACTTCCAGATCTGGCTTTTGACACCAAGCGCGCACTAAGTGTTGTTGCCCGTGGCATGAATATGCATGGCGATCCGGTGGTCATTGAAGGAAGTGATCTTTTGGCACGCTGCGTGCAGCATGAGACTGATCACTTAGATGGCATCATGTTCATTGACCGCTTGGACTCTGAAGCCCGCCGCGAGGCTATGCGGTTAGTCCGCGAGTCCGAATGGTTCGGAGAACCAGCCCCAACGGTGCAGATTAGTCCCCATTCCCTTTCGGCTAGGTGGCTGTAAACCGTGCGTTGTGTTTTTGCAGGCACGCCAGATGTCGCCGCGGTAGCACTCAAATGTCTTTTGAATTCACCGCATGAGGTGGTGGCCGTGATCACTCGTCCAGACTCTCGCACCGGCCGCGGCCAAAAATTGGTACCGAGTGCGGTGGCTGCAATGGCGCATGACGAAGGCATTCAGGTACTGACCCCGACTGATCTGAATGACTTAGATTTCGAAATTCAATTGCGGGCACTCGAGCCAGACTGCTGTCCGGTGGTTGCCTACGGCGCCTTGGTGCCGCCGACTCTGCTGGGTGTACCACGCCATGGCTGGGTCAACCTGCACTTTTCTTTACTACCGGCCTGGCGTGGGGCAGCCCCGGTACAGTGGGCGGTACTTACCGGCGATGTCATGACAGGTGCCACTACTTTTAGCCTCGAGGCGGGTCTTGATACCGGGCCGATATTCGGGACCGTCACAGAACCGATCGGTGAACTTGATACTTCCGGGGCTTTACTGGATCGTCTTGCGGGTGCCGGTGGGCAACTATTAGTCGCGACCTTGGGTTTCCGGCGTTGGCCGAACCCGCGATGCACTT
>JBAXHK010000156.1:0-4550 GCA_037138935.1 Actinomycetes bacterium | reverse complement strand
ACTTGCTTCTAGGCCGGGTACCCCAATTAACGGCACCGCAATCCCATAAGCCCCCTGCGGGCCTTCACTGGTCGCGACCACCCAGGGCGGGTCAAGTGGGCGGCCGGCAGCTGTTCGTGCCGCCAGCACCGCACGGCCCGCCGCATTAGATTCAAGTGGCTGGCGCGCACCCATGCGATACGCCACGTGGACATCTGATCTCGTTGGCTCAACCACCACCGCCGTCAACGCCTCAGTGCCTTCAACAATAGTTAAATGTGCGGTGGCCCCAACCGCGTCCGATAGCAGGCGCAACGCGGGTAAGGCCACGTCGCGAACAATTGGCTGGACTTGACGGCCCATTGTCAGGACCGCCAGGCCAAGGCGGCACTTACCATCACTTGACCTGCGCAAAAATGCGTGTTGCTCAAGGGTGACAACCAGCCGGTACACCACGGTGCGGCCAATACCTAGGGTTTGAGCCAACTCGGTGACTGTTAATCCATCAGCAGAATCAGCAATGGCCTCGAGCACACTCAGACCCCTATCAAGGGTTTGGGAGGTCTCAGAAGCCATGGCATAAATGTAGTGGCCCGCGGCATTCGCCGCGGGCCACTAGGAGCCAATTCAGCAGATTTACTACTTCATGGCTTTCTTGACTGCTGACTTCAGTGAGAACGCGCTGACGATCTCGAAAATACCGATGATGATCAGCCAGATACCCGTGATCCATGCCAAAGTGACCAGTGAGATACCTGGCCATACCAAAATAACCACGCCACCGATCAACATCACAATGCCGCCGAAGATATTCCAGCCGCGGCCTTCTTTTTCTTCCGCACCCACGAAGAGGGCACCGAATCCACGGAACAGGAAGGCGATACCGATGAAGATTGCCAGGATCTCGACAGGCTGGAAAGCACTGCGGAACATGAACAAACCCAAAATAATCGAAATAATGCCGGTGATGATGAGCAGGGCACGCATGCCGCCTGAAAGCCCATGAGCAAATGCCCGCACCACCTGGAAGATGCCCGAGATGAGCAGCCAGATGGCTAGCAGAATAGCTACCACCACAATGGTGGCACCTGGCCAAACGATCGCGATTACCCCGACACCCAAACTGATAATGCCCAAGAACAACAGCACCCACCAGTTTCGACCTATCTCGCCCAATGCATTGGCCTCGACCTCATCGACCGATTGGCCCGAGTTCATAGTTGACATTCATTCCTCCACGCGTATGGCAAGTGCCCTGTGCACCCCCGCACCAGCGTAGGGATGAAGTGGGCAAAACCGGTGCGACTCACCCTGCCAACAATGAACTATTTAAGGATTCGAGCAAGGAACTCCTGGGTTTTCTCCTCTTGCGGGCTGCCGAATACCTCAGCCGGTGTCCCCTTTTCAAGGACCACACCAGCATCTATGAAGCAGACTTGATCGGCTACTTCGCGGGCGAAGCCCATTTCGTGGGTCGCCATTATCAACGTCAGACCACCTACCTTGAGGTCGCGCACCGTGTCGAGCACTTCACCCACGAGTAAGGGGTCAAGGGCCGAGGTGATCTCATCGAACAGCATCAACTCGGGCTCCATCGCAAGTGCACGCACAATCGCAACCCGCTGCGCCTGACCACCCGATAACCGATCCGGGTAATCATTGGCTTTATCTGCAAGGCCAAATCGCTGCAGCAGCGCCATGGCTTGCTCTATTGAATCAGCCGAGCTTCGCTTCAAAACCTTGCGCGGTGACAACGTCACATTGTCAAGAACTGTCATATGCGGGAACAGATTATAAGACTGAAAAACAATACCTATTCGCCTGCGCACCGCATCCATGTCTGTCTTGAATGCCGTAACGTCGAGGTCACCTCCAAACAGGATGCGCCCAGCATCAACTGTCTCTAAGCCATTGACGCAGCGCAACAATGTTGACTTACCCGAACCGGATGCACCAATTAATACAACAGCCTCATGTCGAACAACCGACAGATCTAGGCCCCGAAGCACCGAGTTGCCTTCGAATGCTTTCCATACTCCGGTGATATCGAGAAGAGTGTTGGTCATGCGGTACCCGCCATGGTGCGGCGCTTGCGCATCCGAGCTTGAACCCAATCAGCAAATCGAGTCATTGGGATAGTGAGTGCAATGAATATTAGAGCCGCGCCAACATAAGCGGTGTAGTTAAATGTTGAGGAAGCATCAATTTGCGCCTGCCTGAGTAATTCAATTGGCCCAAGGACCGAAACCAGCGCAGTATCTTTTTGCAGGGAGATAAAGTCATTAAGTAGTGGGGGCACCACATTGCGCACGGCCTGCGGCAGCACCACATAACGACTCGTCTGGATCGAAGTCAGGCCCAGTGAACGTGCTGCCATCCGCTGGCTTGAGTGGACAGACCCGATGCCGGCACGAAAGACCTCGGCTACATACGCACCATACGAAAGGACCAATGCGGCGGTACCCCAGAACACTGCGTTATTAGGTACGCCCTGCAATTGCAGTGCTGGCACGCCAAAACCCAATAAGAAGATGACCAAGATAGTTGGAACCCCTCGGAAAATATCGACGTAGAGGGTCGCAACCACCCTAAGTGGCAGCAGCAACGGTGAACGTAGATCGCGAGCCAGCGCCACCAGCAGACCGATTATCAAAATTAGCGGCTCAGCAATTAGAAAGATGCGCACATTTAACAAAAAGGCGTCTAAGAGCCCGGGGAAGGTGGCGATGAACTCGCTGCCGTTAAAGAAAGTCTCTTGCACAAGTGGCCAGCCCGAGGTGCGTGAAATGGCGAATCCCACGACCAAGACGAACCCCAGGAGGCTAGCCATACCAACCAAAGCATCACGCCTTGCCCGCTTACGACGATACGCCTGGCGCACCGGGTCGAAATAGACCTCGGGCGCGCCAGGCGCAGTTGTCGCTGATGTCACCAACGTGACGTTACTGCGTGAAGTACGGCGCCGTCGTACCGGCCATCCACTCATCTTGGATCGCCTGCAACTCACCGGATGCACTCAGGTCGGCAAGTACCCGGTTAACGCAGGTGGCTAGCGGGTTGCCCTTCTGGAATAAAAGACCGAACTGCTCACCACCGGCTTCGGCCTTGAACTGACCGACAATCTTGCCCTTCGGGATTTCTACCGCTGTGATGTAGTAGGCGGTTGGCAGATCAACTACCAAGCCGTCAATTTGACCGTTTTGCATGGCACTCTTTGCATCGTTGGTGTCATTGAAGACCTGGACGTCATTATTTGGTTGCACCACCGCATTGATGAACTCAAGACTCGTGGTGCCCACCTGAGCACCAAGATTTGCATTCTTCAACTCTGCTAAAGATGTTGCATTGGCAATCGGTGAATCCTTGAGAGCGACAACAGCCTGGTTCACCGTGTAATAGCCATCCGAGAAATCAACGACCTTCTGGCGCTTCGGGGTGATCGAAATTTGGTTGATGTCGAAATCGAATGCCTTATCCCCCGGTGCATATGAAGTATTGAATGGCACCACCTGCCAAGTCACCTCGTTGGGAGTGAAACCAAGACCATCGGCAACCGCATATGCCACCGCCGCTTCGAAGCCTTGTCCGTTCGACGGATCGTCGTCGGAGAAGTACGGCGGGTATGCCGGTGTATCGGTACCAATTGTCAACTTGTCGGCACCAACCGTGGTTAAGTTCTCGCGTGCGCACTCGTCAGTTGCCTGCGCCGGCTCAGAGGGGGCGGCGACTGAGGGTGCTGCGGCTGAGGGGGCGGCGACTGAGGGTGCGGCGGCCGAAGGCGCGGCGGCGCTACTTGACGCAGTAGTTGTTTCAGCTGCACAGGCGGCAAGAAGTAGCACGGTCGCAGCTACTGAAATAACTGGCACCAATCGCTTACGCATTGTCATGGCATCACCTTTGTTGAGTTCGAGGCCCCTCCCCGAAAGAACCTTTATTGTTTCCTATGTGGGGAGTGGGCGCATGCGCGGGGCCAAGATGACTCCCACCACCGCAATTACTGCTGAAATGATCCACAGGAGCGCATAGGTCGCAGGGGTTGCCCCTTGCCCAGCGACCGCAGCCGCGTAGAACAAACCCAATAATGCAGTGACAGCAACCACCAAGACCGAGTCAACGATCTGCAGGGCAGCCGAATTAACCCCTTGATCTGATGCGGGTGAAAGCCGCATGGTTTGAACTGAAACCGAAGGCATGGCAAGGCCCATCCCAATCGCTCCCAACGCCCACGAGATTGACGCAATCCATACGGGAAAATCAGTGAGTACCACAAGTGGGAGACTAAATAGACATCCGGCCACGATCAATGCACCCAATCGAACGATCGGCGCCCTATCAGCATCACCGGATAACCGACTTTGCACAAATGAACCCGCCGCCCAGAAAACCGCCGACACCGCAATCGTTAAGCCAGCGATGGTGTAACTAACTCCCCTAGTTTCAACAAGGGCCAACGGGACGAAGACCTCCGCTGAAAAGAATGCTGCAGCGATGATGCCCCGCATCATGATGGTTGCTGGTAGGCCCCGCGCCATCAGTAATGAGCCTTTCGGAACCAAGCGCTTGCCGGCAAT
>JBAXHK010000155.1:0-4550 GCA_037138935.1 Actinomycetes bacterium | reverse complement strand
TTCGGATTATAACGCAACCCACGACAATCCCATGGTTTATCAGGACGAGACAACACAGCCCCCATGGTGATATTTGGATTTCGGCGCAACCAAGACCAGCTCCACGGTTTATCAGGACGAGACAACACATCCTTCATGGTGATATTTGGATTTCGGCTCAACCCATGCCCCCAATCCCATTTTATTTCGGGATGATAATCCACGTCTTTCAGTGTGATATTTGGATTTCCGCTCAACCAAAACCAATCCCACGGTTTATTCGGGTGATCCAACACATCCTTCATGGTGATATTCAGATGGTGACTCAACCCCGACCAAGTCCACGGTTTATGACGGCCAGACGGTCAACCCGGCCTTCGCTACCTTAGGCACCTTGGGCGCCATCGTTGGTGGATACTCGCCAGCATCTGCCGGGGCTAATAGCGCCGCTGCCATGCTGCAGAACGTGGGTGGGGCTGCCGCACTTGGTATCCTGGGAAGGTACGAGCTCGAAGCGCGTGCTAGCGCCATCGCCCGCATCCCGGCCACTTCGACGTCCAACTTCAATGACAACATCAACGTTTCGTACACCAACCTGCTTTCTTCTGAGCAGCGCGGTGAGTTCGGCGACACGTTGAATGCGTCAACGGTGATGCCGAACCTGCTAAATGCCATGCTCGCGAAGCTGGATGCATCCAAGGGTGATGCAACCGCACGCTTCGGTGCAAACGCGGCAGCGGTTGCAGCCGTGCGCGCACTGCCGGCGGCAAAGGGCGTTTACTCTGTGCCCACACTGTTGATCTCGACGACCTACGACCCAATCGTGGCCGCCGGCAACACCAGTGAGTTCTACGCCAAGCTCGCCAAGAGCGGTGCGAAGAGCAAGCTGCTGAAGATCGCGCAGTACTACACGGTTCCATCACCTGATGGCTACACCAAGTTCGCAGCAGGCGGTAAATCACCTGATGCGGCTGCCTCTGCAGCGGCAAACACCTCCGGTGTTGGTCATTGCACGTTCTTTGGGATCGCTGGAGGCGCTCAAATAACCAACGCGGTGACGACCCTAAATGCGATGGTGAATGCAAAGACCGCCTCGGCCCTGAAGAAGGCCAAGGCGATCGAGTACGCCACCGCTGGTGTTAATAACGACGGCCAGTACGAACCGGATGCCTTGAAGCGTCCGAACGCAAAATAGCTCTGAAGTAGGGAAGCGGGGCGGGTGGGCAACCACTCGCCCCGCTTTTTCGTGGTATTTTTATGTTATTAACCGCTAATATGCGCTATATTCCTTTTTTATGACGCAATTACGGATTTCTGAAGCCGCTGAGCTGCTCGCCGTCAGCGACGACACCGTCCGCCGCTGGATCGACACCGGCCGGCTCAAGGCCACCGCTGGCACGAATGGGCCAATGACCGTCGACGGCGCGGCGGTGGCCGCCCTGATGGCGCAGGCCGCACCACGGGTACCAGCCCCCGTCCCGACTTCAGCGCGCAATCGTTTCGCCGGCATCGTCACGCGCGTTGAGCGCGATGGCGTGATGGCCTTGGTCGAGATTCAAGCCGGCCCGCACCGGGTGGTTTCGCTAATGAGCCGCGAGGCCGCCGATGAGCTTGGGCTCGAGCCAGGGGTACGCGCCGCCGCGAGTATCAAAGCCACCAATGTCGTTGTCGAGCTGGATGAATCACCATGAGGCTCACCGTCGCCGTTGGAATAGTGGTAACGGGTTCACTATTAACCCTTGGCGCAGCACCGGTAAGCAATGGAGCCACACCGAATGCCTACATCGCTCCGAGCGGCACCATCACAATTTCGGCGGCATCCTCGCTGACCGATGTACTACCCGTAATCGCCGCAGCATTCACGAAACGGTTTCCGAAAGTCACGGTGAGATTCAATTTCGCAGGTAGTTCTACTCTCGTAGAACAATTGAATGCCGGTGCCCCAGTAGATGTCATTGCAACCGCATCCGAGCAGACCATGGCAAAGGCAATGGCAGCTAGCACCGCGGTAAGCCCAATCATTTTCGCCAAGAACACAATGGCCATTGCGATGCCGGCGGGTAATCCTGCAAACATCACCAAACTAAGTGATCTCACTAAACCCGGCGTACTTGTCGCCGTATGTGACGTAGCCGTGCCATGCGGGGCTGCGGCGCGTGATCTCTTCAAGATCGCCAATATCACGGTGACACCCGTAACCCGTGAACTCGATGTGCGAATGGTCTTGGGCAAAGTGGTAGCTGACGAAGTAGACGCTGGCATCGTGTACGTCACCGACGTTAAGTGGGCTGGGGCCACGGTCACCTCAGCCGCTATCCCCTTAGCACTCAATGTGGTTACCAGTTACCCCGTCGCGGCAGTCAAGGCTTCGACAAATCCGCTGGCCGCAAAGGCATTCGTCCAATACCTGCGATTTTCATTCAGCGCGCAAGGGATTCTTCGAGCATACGGATTTATGAAACCGTGAAGAGCCGACGCTCAATTTCCTCGAGGCCGCTATTTCTCTTGATTCCGGGCCTAGTTGCGATTGCTTTCCTCGTGATCCCGTTGGTCGGGTTACTCGCCGAAGCACCGTGGGGCTCATTCGGCGCCATCTTGACTTCACAGGTTGCTTTGGAGGCGTTGCGAATCTCGTTGGTTACCTCCGTGGCGGCTACCGCGATCGCAATCTTGATTGGCACTCCACTGGCTTGGCTACTGGCTCGCGAGATTTTGCCGGGTACCCGAGTACTGCGCGCCATGGTGATCGTGCCGCTGCTGCTGCCACCGGTTGTTTCCGGTGTCATCTTGTTGACAGCCTTTGGCCGACGCGGATTAGTCGGGCAATGGCTATATACAGCTCTTGGAATCCAGTTGCCATTTACGACTGCCGGGGTAGTCATCGCCGAGACTTTTGTCGCGATGCCATTCTTGATCATCACCATGGAAGGCGCATTTCGCTCCCTCGATGGTCGATTCGAGGATGCGGCTTCGACACTTGGTGCCTCACAGTGGACCACCTTTAGGCGGATCACCTTGCCCCTCGTGGGGCCCTCGCTGGTTGCCGGAGCTGTGCTTTGCTGGGCCCGCGCCCTGGGCGAATTCGGTGCCACCATCACCTTCGCCGGCAACTTCCCTGGGGTCACCCAATCAATGCCACTGGCGGTGTACCAAGCTCTTGAGACTGATAGGTCAACCGCCATTGCTTTGAGCCTGGTGATGCTAACTGTTTGCATAGTGGTGCTGGTGGCACTTCGCGGCCGCTACCTTAGGCCGGCATCCACATGATGATTAATACCAACTTCACCGCACATCGTGGTGAGTTCACCCTCACCCTCAATGCGCAATTCGAGGCTGGCACCGTGGTCGCGATTCTGGGGCCAAACGGTGCTGGCAAATCCACCTTACTGCGATCCCTTGCTGGCTTAACAGCGATCGACACCGGGTCCATCGTCATTGACGGCGTCACGGTGGATGATGCGCGAAATATCTTTGTTTCTCCGCCAGCTAGGTCGGTCGGGTTTGTCTTCCAGGACTACGCGCTTTTCCCACATTTGACCGTGCTGGCAAATATCGCATTTGGACCTAGGTCGCGCGGGGGCGGCCGTAAAGCCTCAAACCAGATTGCAGATGAGGTGCTTGCCAAACTAGGGATCGCCGAACTGGCCGACCGTAAGCCCGGCTCACTTTCAGGTGGTCAAGCGCAACGTGTTGCGCTGGCACGGGCCTTGGCGACTAAACCTGATGTGCTGCTGCTCGATGAACCACTGGCTGCCCTTGACGTTGAAACCCGCGCCCAAGTTCGCCTACACCTTTCCGAGCAACTTGAAACTTTTAGTGGATGCACAATTCTGGTGACCCATGACCCACTTGATGCGATGCTGTTGGCCGATCGCGTCATCGTGCTAGAAAACGGTGCCATCGTCCAAGACGCGACACCCGTTGAGATAGCAAGGCGCCCGGCCACCCCTTATGCGGCCGCACTGATCGGGGTCACTTTGCTGCGCGGCAATATCACCCGTGGCGAGCTCACCCTGGAAGCCGGTGGCACTTTATATAGCGCTGATCTAGGAGCAGTCGGGCCGGTGCTTGCCGTGATTCGCCCCGAGTCGGTTTCGGTGCACCGCGTGCAGCCAGAAGGTAGTCCGCGCAATGTCTGGCCCGGCACAATCATGGCCCTGGAAGCCTCACATGATCGGGTGCGGGTACAAGTTGCTGGCCCACCCGCGGTGGTCGCCGCGGTCACCCCCGGCGCCGTCGCCGAACTTGGTCTGGCACCCGGAACCCGAGTGTGGCTCAGCGTCAAAGCCGTTGATCTGGACGTTTACCCAACCCACCTCGATCCAACAGGGGCGCGCTAGATTGCCGGCGTGACAAAACCGCTAAGTGAGTTGGTGCATCCCACGTGGGTTGAAGCACTTTCAGGCGAAGCGGACACCATCACCGCTATTGGTGAATTTCTGCGTGCCGAGACTGCCGGTGGGCGCCCCTGGCTACCAGCCGGTGAGCACATTTTGCGGGCATTCACGCAACCACTGCCCGATGTGCGAGTGCTGATCGTTGGCCAAGATCCTTACCCCACCCCGGGGCAC
>JBAXHK010000154.1:0-4570 GCA_037138935.1 Actinomycetes bacterium | reverse complement strand
CGATCACCGCCGACTGAAAACTCGCCTCGGTAACGTCGATTACCACCCCGGCCGGTGCATTAGCCACAGCTGCGGCGGCCTGCTGTTGGTTTTGACGCGCCGAAGCGAGCGCGCCGAGATCGATGGCACCGCGGCCAGAAAATGGAGTTGACGTCACCCCCCTATCTTCCACCATGGGGCTCCTTGCTCTGCCCGACCCCCAGCGAGGACACTAAGCGGGTGCATATTTCAGCCAAGGCAGATTATGGGATGCGCGCACTCCTTGAACTCACCGTGTCATACGCCGAGGATCCCAAACGACTAGTTAAGGGCGAAACCATCGCCACCGCCCAAGACATCCCGATGAAATTCCTCGAAGGGATTCTGCGGCAACTACGCCAATACGGAATTGTAGGCAGTCAGCGGGGAGCCGAAGGTGGCTACCGACTTGACCGCGACCCAACTCAAGTCACCATCGCCGATGTAGTTCGCGCACTTGACGGGCCCCTTGCCGCCGTTCGAGGACAACGACCCGAAGATGTTGAGTACGTGGGGGCCGCCGAGCACCTACGTGAAGTCTGGATTGCGGTACGCGCATCAATGCGCCACGTTTTGGAGAATATCACCCTCGCCGATGTGGCCGCCAACAAATTGCCCGCCGAAGTCACGGGCTTGCTTGCCGAGCCGGGTGCCTGGCAGCGTCGCACTAAATAAGTTGCTCCGCGGCCGCATAGGCGTCCATGGCGCCATCAAGCACTGCTTCGCTCAGCGAATCTATCTCGGCAGCGCGAATCGACAAGCGCGACTTAGTCTCGCCAATTACCAGCGCGCAGATTTCATCTTTGATCCGGCGAAGTTTTCGCGCTCTATCTTGCCCACTGCCAATAAGCCAAATGCGATGCTCGTCAATGGCGGCCAGCAGGGATTCAATGCCATCGCCAAGTGATGCGACCGTCTTAAGTACCGGTGGCCGCCAACCCTCGTGATGGCCTAGTGAAATCATGTGCCGTAATTCTCGAACCGTGGTTTCGGCACCCTCGCGATCGGCCTTATTCACGACAAAGATGTCGCCGATTTCGAGAATCCCGGCTTTCGCCGCTTGGATACTGTCGCCCATCCCCGGGGCAATTAACACCACGGAAGTGTCGGCGGTCGCGGCGACCTCTACCTCTGATTGGCCAACACCAACAGTTTCAATAAGCACCGCATCAAAACCTGCGGCATCGAGTACCCGAATTACCTGCGGGGTTGTCGCTGCCAACCCCCCAAGATGCCCACGGGAGGCCATTGACCTAATGAAAACGCCCTCATCGGTTGCATGTTGCTGCATGCGAATTCGATCACCCAAGAGTGCGCCACCAGAAAATGGCGAGGATGGGTCTACCGCCAAAACAGCTACTCGATTACCCCGGGCCCGAAACGCCGAAACCAGTGCGGAGGTGGTGGTGGATTTACCGACCCCGGGTGCACCCGTGATACCAATTACCTGAGCACGCCCGACGAACCCAGCCAGTGCTTGCATGGCTTCGCGGGCATCGGCCGAACCGTCTTCAATGCGAGAAATCAATCGTGCAATATCGCGCTGCTCGCCCGCTTGGGCGCCAGCGATCAAATCTGCAACACTCACCGGCTGATCATCTCGCAACTTGGGCTATCAGGCCTTAGGCACGCGCACGAGCAAGGCATCACCTTGGCCGCCACCGCCACAAAGTGCCGCTGCACCGGTGCCACCGCCGCGCCGCTGCAGCTCGAGCGCTAGGTGCAAGACAATTCTGGCACCTGACATCCCGACGGGGTGACCCATGGAAATTGCACCGCCGTTGACATTGACTATTTCTCCGGACACACCGAGTGCCTTGCTCGATACCACTCCCACCGCAGCGAATGCTTCATTAATCTCGAGTAGATCGAGGTCGCTGACGGCAATGCCCTCACGCTGGCAGGCCTTGATGATTGCGTTTGCGGGCTGCTCCTGCAATGACGAGTCGGGGCCGGCCACGACCCCGTGACTGCCGATCTCAGCCAGCCATTTCAGACCAAGTTCTTCGGCCTTCTTCTTACTCATCACCACGACCGCGCAGGCACCGTCGGAGATCTGTGAGGCACTGCCAGCGGTGATCGTACCGTCCTTGGTAAATGCTGGGCGCAGCCCTGCGAGGGACTCGACCGTGGTGTCGGGGCGCACCCCTTCGTCGGCACTGAATGTAATCGGATCACCTTTACGCTGCTTGATCTGCACCGGTGTGATTTCGTTGTCGAAAACTCCACTTGACTGCCCGGCAGCCGCCCGCTGATGTGAGGCAGCCGCGAAGGCGTCCTGCTCCTCGCGAGTTAAGTCATAGCGCACATTGTGCTTCTCGGTGCTCTCGCCCATGCCGCATTCATCAAATACACAGGTCAGCGCGTCATAGGCCATTGAATCGACCATGGTCCAGTCGCCGTACTTGGTGCCCTCCCGGGAGCCAAGCAGCAGGTGCGGAGCGTTAGTCATTGATTCCATGCCGCCGGCCACGATGCAGTCAAACTCACCGGCACGAATTAGCTGGTCGGCGAGGGCAATAGCGTCAATGCCGGATAAACAAACTTTGTTAATCAGTAGTGAGGGCACGTTCATACTGATGCCGCCTTTGACGGCGGCCTGGCGCGCCGGCATCTGGCCAGCGCCGGCTTGCAGCACCTGACCCATGATTACGTAATCAACCTGATCTGGCGCAACGCCGGCGCGTTCAAGTGCCGCCGCAATGGCCATACCGCCGAGATCGGTGCTGCTAAATGACTTCAACGAGCCCAGTAGGCGCCCGATCGGGGTTCGCGCTCCGGCAACAATTACTGAACCACCTGAGAACGACATTTCGGCTCCTTAGCTCGCCTTGGCAACTAGTTGGCATCGTCAATGCGACGATAGGGCTATGAACACACATTCTACGAATCCAGCCACGCCCCGTCACTTGACCCCGGCGGACGCCTCCGACGCCTTACTGACCGAATTGGACCATGTGGGCATCGCTGTCCCAGATCTTGAGGTCGCCAAGGAGTTTTATCTCACAGTCTTTGGCTTGCAGGTCGTTCACGAGGAAGTCAATGAAGAACAAGGTGTTCGCGAAGCGATGCTGGGCGTGGGCGATAGCTGCATCCAGTTGCTGGCCCCGCTGACCCCAGAATCCACCATCGCCAAGTTCATCGACCGCGCCGGGCCCGGTATCCAGCAGGTGGCCTATCGCGTTACCGACGTCAAGGCCGTCGCGGCAACTCTGCGCGAACGGGGGGTCAGGGTGCTCTACGACGAGCCGAAGATTGGCACCGCTGGATCATTGGTCAATTTCGCCCACCCAAAGGACTGTGGCGGGGTGCTGATCGAACTCGTTCAACCCGCGAACTGATGGATTTCGCGAATCTAGAGAACGTCGGCTGGCGTCCTACTCGCGGGCTGGTGGGGTGCCTGTTATGGGCTTCTGGCATCCTTCCTTGATGCACTCGATAATTGATGCAATCGCTGCAGGTGCCGATACTGCCGAGTTCGCCGCTCTCCCGTTGCCCGAGTCATATCGCGCGGTAACAGTGCATAAGGACGAAGCCACCATGTTTGACGGTATGGCCTCACGTGACAAGGATCCGCGACGTTCCATCCATCTTGATGACGTGCCGGTACCCGAACTAGCACCCGGTGAAGCATTGATAGCCGTAATGGCATCGAGTATCAACTACAACACCGTGTGGACGTCGATCTTTGAGCCGGTCTCGACTTTTGGATTTCTAGAGCGTTACGGCAAGTTGAACCCTTACGCGAAGCGCCATGATTTGCCCTATCACGTTATCGGCTCAGATGCGTCCGGCGTCGTTCTGCGGACCGGCCCGGGAGTCCACCTCTGGAAAGCGGGAGACGAAATTGTCGCGCATTGCCTAAGTGTCGAACTCGAATCACCACTCGGCCATAACGACACGATGCTTGATCCCGAACAGCGTATCTGGGGATTTGAAACCAACTTCGGCGGCCTTGCACAACTTGCAATTGTGAAATCAAATCAGTTGCTGCCAAAACCTGCGCACCTAACCTGGGAGGAAGCCGCAAGTCCGGGCCTCGTTAATTCCACGGCATACCGTCAACTGGTTTCACGCAATGGCGCGGGCATGAAGCAGGGCGACGTTGTTCTCATCTGGGGTGCCTCCGGTGGTCTTGGCTCATATGCAACTCAATATGCACTCAATGGTGGGGCCACTCCGGTCTGCGTGGTCTCCAGCCCACAAAAGGCAGATATCTGCCGCGGCCTCGGAGCCGAGTTAATTATCGACCGCTCGGCCGAGGGTTACCGCTTCTGGAAGGACGAAACCACCCAAGATCCAAAGGAGTGGCAACGTCTCGGCAAGAAGATCCGTGAACTCACCGGTGGCGACGATGTCGATATCGTCTTTGAACACCCAGGGCGCGAAACATTCGGCGCGAGTGTTTACGTGGCGCGCAAGGGTGGCACCATCGTGACCTGCGCCTCAACCTCGGGATTTATGCATGAATATGACAACCGGTACCTGTGGATGAGCTTAAAGCGAATTATAGGTAGCCATTTCGCGAATTATCGCGAAGCATATGAAGCCA
>JBAXHK010000153.1:0-4573 GCA_037138935.1 Actinomycetes bacterium | reverse complement strand
AGATACGTGCCACGGCTCGCGCATCACTTGCCAAGGCACCGAGCCCGTAGACGGTCTCGGTTGGCACCGCGGCTAGGTGCCCACCGGCGATTGCAGCCGCGGCCACGCGCGGGTCAGTGGTGGTAATCACGTACCCATTCAACCCAACGGGAAATAAGTGCGGTGGTCAGCCCTTAAGAGTGGGGGCAGTGAGCGTTACCTTCTTGTTCTTGGCGATGACTTTTCCGCCCTTAACCATGACCACCTGGTATTTACCGGACTTACTCCCGACATTTTTGAAAACTAAGGCCCCGGTCTTGTCGATTGTTCCGGTAGCGACCTTCTTGCCGTTGAAGTAAAGAACGGCTTTTACCCCTGGAGCCAACACCGGGGCAGGGAAGGTGACGGTCATTTTGCCGAGCGAGGTGCCCTGAACTGTGGGTGCAGTGACTGCGACCGCAGTTGGCGTTTGCGCGGGCTTGTAGATAGTCACTTCACCAGGTGCAGGTGTTGAGATTGGCACTTTGACGTCACCTGATCCGCCACCGGTGTCGCCACCAGTGTCGCCACCGGCGTCACCACCACTAGATCCGCCACCACCACTTGAGCCACCACCACTTGAGCCGCCACCACTTGAGCCGCCACCACTTGAGCCGCCACCGGAGGGAGTTCCATATGGGCCGCCCGGGTCAACGACCGAGAAGGAGCGCACATAGGCGAGCAGGTTCGGGCTGCCTACGGTATCGATGATCCGATTTATCGAGGAGTATGTAGTCAGTGCGGTAGTGACCTGGGCCGGTGTCGCTGCGTTATTGAGGCCGAGATAGACAGCGGCCACGCCGGCAACATGTGGTGAGGCCATTGAAGTGCCGCTCATGGTTGCCGCTGCGGTGGCGGATGAAATGCCGGCCGACAAAATGTTGACACCGGGCCCAAAGATGTCAACGCAGGATCCGTAATTTGAGAAGTAGGCAATGGTGTCGCTGGTGTCTACTGCCCCTACCGTAATAGCGGTTACTTCGCGCGCCGGGCTGTAGTTGCAAGCGTCAGCAGTGCTGTTGCCGGCGGCCACCACGGCGGTGATGCCATCAGCAACGGCTGCGGCTATCGCATCGTCCATTGTCTTGCTTGCACCGCCGCCAAGGCTCAGATTCATCACGGCCGGTGTACCGGCAACGTGGTCACCGATCGCCCAGTTGATGCCATCGACCACACCGGAGGTTGAGCCACTTCCGCTGCAGTCGAGCACTCGAACAGGCACGATCGTCGCTAATTTTGCGACTCCGTATGTGGTGCCGGCAACTGTTCCGGCGACGTGGGTGCCGTGACCGTGGCAGTCTTGGGGTGTGCCCCCGATTGCCGAATAACCGGTGACAGTTCTGCCGGTGAACTCCGAGTGGCTGGTGAGCACCCCGGTATCAACTATGTAGGCCTTTACTCCAAGGCCGGTGCCCGCCGGGGTGTATTGGGTATCAAGGGGCAGGGTGTGACTGTCGAGACGATCAAGGCCCCACGGTGCGCAGCCTTGGGTGCCCGAGGGAACAGGGGAGCCGCAGCTAGCCGTTGGTGTTGCCGAGGGTGAAGCCGATGGCGTAGGCGTTGCGGTGGGGGCTGCGCCTGGCCGAATCTCATATAGGTACCGGCCATTAACCCCTGGAGTCACACCGGTGGTGTTGCCGGTTAGTGCACCGGCGGCGCCATCGATCAAGGTGCCGGGGACGGTCGACCTAGAGGCCTTCACGTAGGTGCCGGTTTGGTTTACCGGATTGGCGTAGCCGATAACGAATTTACCGTTGCTACTCGACGTCGGCGCCAGCACTGTGTCGTAGTTGAAGATCAGGTCAATATTGCCGCTGCCACGATTCAAGATAATAAGTTGGAATGAGAACTTGATACCCGACGCGCTGTATTCACCAACGTTTACCCAGTTCACGCAGTAACCCGAGGTGCTACCAAACGAGGCGTTGCCCGCGGCACTGAGTGGGCCGTAGGTGACGGCAGACGTGGCCGCATTGCGGGTATCGATATCGGTAAAGAGGGGAAGCACCAGCGGGCGACTAGTTGTGGTCAGATCAATGCTGCCCCAGTCGCTGAACCCTCCGCGGCCGTCATCAAAACTGATCCCGCCGTTGTTGTTGACGTAAATAGAGCTGTAGGAAGTGCCATACCAGTTGGCGTTGAACCCAAGGGCTACCGATGGTGAACTACCGTCATCTATGCGACCCATTGAGTTAGTCGTGCAACCACTATCGGAAAACACAGCACCTGCGTTGATACTGACAACCTGATCGGCTTCGACTCGTGAGACTTCAGAAAGTTTTGCGAGCGCCGCGGCGTCCTCCGGTGTCAGGTCAGCCGCGAACCCATTGATGGCTTTATCGAAAGTGTCGGTGACAGTGCCACCGAGTGCGGTGATGCTGGCGGCAACCGCGGCCTCGGAGCCAGCTTTTACCGAAATGAGGTAAGTCTGTTCGCCAGTTGCTGGGGTGGTAGCTGTTGGTGACGAGGTCACCGATGGTGAATCACTCGCTGCCGAAGTTGCACTGGCAATCGGTGTTGCACTCGATACCGGTGTTGGCTCAAGGGTGCCGAGGCCAGGGGAGGCGGAGGGGACGGGGGCGGCTGGATCACCGGCGATATCAGCGGCGGCGGTGGTGGCCCACATGGATGCAGCGACGACCGCGGCCACGCAGGTCAGCGCCACTGTCAGGCGTGTTGAGCCACTGGCCATGTCTGGTATCCCCGATCGTTTCCTTTGCGCTTATGAATCAGACGCCTCATGTGACCTCGAGGTTCCCTAAGCGTTCGAGAATTGTAAAAGTCAGATCAGGACTACCTAAATCCGCCATTTCGCGGTTGTCATTGTCGCAGAAGGTGGTGTCAACTGTCTATTACCGGCCGACAACCCATGGTAGGAGCAATTATGACTACGCAACTCCCTGAACTTTCAGGCCAGCAGCCCTCAGGCCCGCAGGCTGATTGGTCTGGCTCAAGTAGCCCATATTCCCAATATTCCACCTATTCCCCAATAAACCCCGATGAGCCGAGTAACTCGGCGCAGCGCCCCTCGCGTCGAGGTCGGGTCGCGGCCCTCGTTGCGGGTGCGTGCGTCATGACTTTGGGTGCTGGCACCCTGGGTGGTGCGATCGGGTACTTAGCGGCCCGCGAGTCGCTAGCTGCCGGTCCAATGCAGGTGGCCGCGGCCTCGATTTTGTCGGCCCCGGCGAGCGGCTCAATCGCGGCGGTTGCTGCCGCGGTACAGCCATCGGTGGTGCAACTTGATGTCACCGGTGATGCTGGAAGTGGCACCGGATCAGGTTTCGTCATCCGTAATGACGGCTACATCGTGACAAACAATCACGTAGCAGGTTCGGCTAAGAGTTCAGGGTCAATCAAAGTTTCATTCGCTGACGGCACCACGGCTGATGGCACATTGGTTGGCGCTAACCCCGGTTACGACATCGCGGTTGTCAAAGTCGACCGCGCAAATCTAGATGCGATTGCAATGGGGTCATCAGCTGGTCTAGTAGTAGGTGATGCAGTGATCGCTGTTGGCTCACCACTTGGCTTGCAGGGCACGGTCACCACCGGCATTGTCAGTGCACTAAACCGGCCAGTTACCGCCGGTGGTGAGGGTGAGATGGCTTTCATCAATGCGATTCAAACTGATGCTGCCATCAACCCGGGCAACTCGGGTGGCCCATTGGTTGATAGCACCGGCGCCGTTATTGGCGTGAACTCAGCAATCGCGTCGATGAGTACTGGTGCAGGGCAGCCCGGTTCGATTGGTCTCGGATTTGCAATTCCATTCGACACGGTTAAGCGCATCGTCGATGAAATTATCTCGAGTGGAACGTCAAGTACTCCGGTCATTGGAGTCAAACTTGAGATGGCGTTCACCGGCCCCGGCGCAAAAGTCGCCGAGATAACCGGTGGAGGGCCAGCCGAAGCGGCGGGCCTAGCGACCGGTGACTTAATCACCAAGTTAAATGGCCAATTGATCGCGGATGCGACGTCGCTGATAGTCACAATCCGATCAAATGCCCCGGGCGACAAGGTGATGGTCACCGTTGTTCGGGGGGATCAGACCTTGAACATCCCGGTCACCTTGGATGCGTTGAAGTCATAAAAGTCAGTTAATCGAAATGCTTCCCCTCGTCAGCGTGCCTGCACCCAGTTCCTCCTCCGGGGTGCGGGCACGCTGATTCATTTCCCTCTGCCGAGGCTGAAGATGCGCAAGTATGCATCCTTTGGCATGGTTGGGCAGTGCTCCCCAACCCGATGATGGCCGTGGATGCTTTGCGGCGGCAAGTGGCCGATGGGTTTCGCCGAATCGTCTCGGGTGATCCAACCGGGGCACCGGATTGGGTTAAGCAAATTGCCCAAGGTTCTGACGCCGGCTACTTTGGTCCGGGCTCGGCGCCTTGGGCGGTGCATGGTGCTTTGCCAACTCTGGTTGGAGGAGTCCGAGCCTTACTGATGCAGGCCCTGCACCCCGGTGCACTTGCCGGAGTGATGCAGCACTCGCGCTATGAAACCGATGCTTTGGGCCGGTTGGCAGGTACCACCAAGTGGCTGACGGTGGTGACATTCG
>JBAXHK010000152.1:0-4599 GCA_037138935.1 Actinomycetes bacterium | reverse complement strand
AGAACAGCCCGGTGTCCTTTACAACACCGCGGCTGTTGTTGATGCAGATGGCACTTATCTTGGTAAGTACCGCAAGCATCACATCCCGCATGTCAGTGGCTTTTGGGAGAAGTTCTACTTCCGCCCAGGTAATGGTGGCTATCCGGTCTTCGACACGGCGGTTGGCAAGATCGGCGTTTACATCTGCTACGACCGACATTTCCCCGAAGGCTGGCGTGCACTCGGGCTAAATGGTGCTCAGATCGTCTTTAACCCTTCTGCAACTTCGCGCGGCCTTTCGCAGTACTTATGGAGCATTGAGCAGCCTGGAGCTGCGGTGGCGAACGAGTATTACGTGGGGGCCATCAACCGCGTTGGTATCGAGGACCTTGGCGATGATGATTTCTACGGCCAGTCCTACTTCATCGATCCAGAGGGCCAGTACGTCGGCGAAAAAGGCGACCCGTACCAACCCGAATTGATCGTGCGCGACCTAGACCTTGATCTAATTGCGACAGTGCGTAACCGTTGGGCCTTTTACCGCGACCGCCGGCCGGAAACATACGACGATCTAGTCCGCAGATAACACCGCAACCAGGAGACCCCATGACCATCTTGATCAAAAACGGCAGTGTTGTTTCACCCGAAGGCATCATCAATGCTGATGTGTTTATCGATGGCGAGCGCATCGTGGCAGTTCTCGCCCCGGGCGACAACAGCCTTGGAGCAGGTCTTGTGGGCAGCGTTGACCAAGTGATCGATGCCGCCGGGAAGTACGTGATCCCCGGCGGGGTCGATTGCCATACTCACATGGAGATGCCATTTGGTGGCACCGCCGTCTCGGATACTTTCGAGACTGGCACCCGTGCGGCAGCCTGGGGCGGCACCACGACCATCATCGATTTCTCGGTGCAGACATACGGTTCACGTGTTCAGGATTCACTACAAGCTTGGTTCGAAAAAGCTGCCGGAAATTGCCATATTGACTACGGGTTCCACCAGATAATCGGCGGAGTCGATGATGACTCACTAAAGGCGATGGATGAACTAGTCGAAGAAGGAATCACGAGCTTTAAATTGTTCATGGCCTACCCGGGCGTTTTCCTGAGTGACGACGGCCAAATCATGCGCGCAATGCAAACTGCGGCCAATAACGGATCCATGATAATGATGCACGCCGAAAATGGCACCGCAATTGATGTTTTAGTGAGCCAGGCGCTCGCCGCAGGAAATACCGACCCGAAGTACCACTCCCTCACTCGACCCTGGCAAACCGAATCCGAAGCTACCAATCGCGCAGTGATGCTCGCGCATATGACGGGCGCTCCACTATATGTAGTGCACATGTCTGCGAAGCAAGCTGTCGAGGTAGTTCAGCGGGCGCGCGATGGTGGCCAAAATGTTTTCGGTGAAACCTGCCCCCAGTACCTGTATCTATCCCTTGAAGATCAATTGATGCAGCCTGGCTTCGAAGGTGCAAAGTGGGTTTGCTCCACGCCACTTCGCTCAAAAGCCGAGGGCCACCAAGAGGAACTTTGGCGCTACCTGCGCACAAATGACCTCTCGGTTATCAGCACCGACCACTGCCCATTTTGCTTTAAGGAGCAGAAGGAACTGGGGCTCGGCAACTTCGCCAAAATCCCAAACGGAATTGGTTCGGTCGAACACCGAATGGATCTCATCTACCAGGGCGTAGTCGATGGGCAGATCTCAGTTGAGCGCTGGGTGGAGCTGTGCTCGACAACCCCCGCTCGCATGTTCGGCCTTTACCCGCGCAAGGGAGTTATAGCTCCTGGCTCAGATGCCGACATTGTCATCTACGATCCGGTTGGCCGAACCGAAATTGGCTTCCACAAAACACACCACATGAACATGGACCACTCGGCTTGGGAGGGTTTCGTGATCGACGGCCACGTAGACACCGTGCTCTCCCGCGGAAAAGTTGTAGTTGAGAACAATGAGTACAAGGGCGTTAAGGGCCACGGCCAATATCTAAAGCGTGGCCTATCGCAATATCTGATCTGAGTGCCAAACCACGCAAGACTAGATATCGAAAAAGAAGCGGAGATTTACTGTGCGTGTCATTGACCACTGGATCAACGGAGCTCTGGTTCCATCAACTTCTGGGCGCACCAGCCCGGTCTACAACCCCGCTACCGGCAAGCAGCAGGCCAGTGTCGGTCTAGCCTCAGTTGCCGAGGTTGATGCCGCAGTTGCGTCCGCAAAGGAGGCATTCAAGTCATGGCGGCTAGCGTCCCTGTCGAAGCGCTCGGAGATCATGTTCGCTTTCCGTGAGCTGGCCAATGCCAACCGGGCCAAAATTATTGAGTTGATCTCAATCGAGCACGGCAAAGTCCCCAGTGATGCTGCCGGTGAATTAGCACGCGGCATGGAGAATATTGAGTTTGCCTGTGGCATCCCCGCGCTTCTCAAAGGTGGTTTCAGCGAGCAGGTTTCCGGTGGCGTCGACGTCTATTCGATAAAGCAGCCACTCGGGGTTGTTGCCGGCATCACCCCATTTAACTTCCCGGCTATGGTCCCGATGTGGATGTTTGCCAACGCAATCGCGACTGGTAACTGCTTCATTCTAAAACCGAGCGAGAAGGATCCGTCCGTAGCTCTGTACCTAGCCGAGTTACTTTCTCAGGCCGGGCTCCCCCCAGGTGTATTCACCGTTCTTCAAGGTGACAAAGTTGCAGTTGACGCCATCTTGAACCACCCAGATATTGCAGCCGTTAGTTTCGTCGGATCCACCCCCATAGCGAAATATATTTACACCACCGGCACCGCAAACGGTAAGCGTGTTCAAGCACTCGGCGGGGCCAAGAATCACATGATCGTGCTGCCCGATGCTGATATCAACATGGCCGCAGATGCAGCAGTTAGCGCTGCCTACGGCTCAGCTGGTGAGCGCTGCATGGCGGTGTCTGTTGTAGTTGCCGTTGGCAATATCGGTGACGCGATAGTCGACGCCATAGCAACGCGGTTACCGAAACTGCGTGTTGGACCCGGCACCGACCCCGATGCCGAGATGGGCCCACTGATCACCGGTGAGCACCGTGACAAAGTGGCTTCCTATCTGGCCGGCGCGGCAGGTGAGGGCGCGACCATGATCGTTGATGGTCGCGACGATGACTTACCATCCGAAGGTTTTTTCCTCGGCGCCTCACTGGTAGACAATGTCAAGCCAGGCATGAAGGTGTATGACGATGAAATTTTTGGCCCCGTCTTGGTGGTGACCCGCGTCGATACCTACGAGGAAGCCGTAGACCTAATTAATAGCCACCAGTACGGCAACGGAACGGCAATCTTTACCCGGGATGGCGGTGCGGCCCGGCAATTCCAGTTCGATATTAATGTCGGCATGGTCGGCATCAATGTGCCGATTCCCGTGCCGGTGGCTTACTACAGCTTCGGCGGCTGGAAGGCCTCGCTCTTTGGCGACAGCAATATGTATGGGCCTGCGGGTATTGAGTTCTACACCCGGACTAAGACCGTCACGTCGAGGTGGCCAGACCCGGCCACTTCGACAGTTGACCTCGGCTTTCCGCGCACGCGATAACGAAAGGGACTCCCATGGACATCGGTGTAGTACTGCAGTGCACTCCCCCAGCGGCACGAGTTATCGATCTAGCGCGCCGCGCCGAAACGTACGGGTTCAGCCACGTGTGGACTTTCGACTCGCATATCTTGTGGGAGGAGCCGTACGTCATTTACAGCAAGATTCTCGACGAAACCCGCAACGTCATAATTGGTCCGATGGTCACCAACCCGGCCACCCGCGATATCACCGTGACGGCATCTGTCTTCGCAACGCTAAATGAAATGTACGGCAATCGCACTGTCATTGGAATTGGACGCGGTGACTCTGCGGTGCGGGTTACCAATGGTAAGCCAGTTTCTGTGGCCGACCTTCGAAAAGCGGTGGTTGACCTAAAGGGCCTGGTGAACGGTGAGGCGATCGAGTACAACGGCAATAGCCTACGACTACCTTGGGCTGGTGCCAGTCGCACGGATGTCTATGTCGCCGCTTACGGCCCAAAAGTACTAGCTTTGACCGGCGAAGTGGGCGATGGCTTCATTCTTCAACTTGCCGATCCAGCCATTACCGAATGGACTATCAAAGCGGTACGCGATGCCGCTTCTGCTGCTGGCCGCAACCCCGACGATATCTACATCTGCGTCGCGGCGCCCGCGTATGTGACCGATGGGTCACCAGAAGCTTTGGCTCACGCCCGAGATCAACTGCGGTGGTTCGGTGGCATGGTCGGTAACCACGTCGCCGACATCGTAGAGCGCTACGGTGAAACTGGAAGTGGTGTGCCACAAGCACTAACCGACTACATCAAGGACCGCAAGGGTTACGACTACAACCAGCACGGCAAAGCCGGAAACAACCATACTGAATTCGTGCCAGATGAAATCATTGATCGATTCTGCATCATTGGGCCACCCGAGGAACAGGTGCGCCGCATCGAAGAGTTGAAGGCGCTAGGTGTGCACCAATTCGCGGTTTATCTGCAACACGACAGCAAGGACGAAACGCTGGCCGCCTACGGCACCAAAGTCATCCCTGCCATTCACGAGCACGTTTTGGCAACCAGCTAACAGGAGCGTAAC
>JBAXHK010000151.1:0-4671 GCA_037138935.1 Actinomycetes bacterium | reverse complement strand
GACGTCAGCGGCCAAATCCAGATCATCGAATTCGAGTGCCGAGCCAAGGCGATAGGCATCAACATGCAATAGATTCGGCAACCCTGGGGCAGTGGCATGGACCCGGGCAATAACAAATGTTGGGCTCGTAACCTGTTCAGCTACTCCTAAAGCCAGCCCGAGTCCTTGCACCAATGTGGTCTTACCAGCGCCTAGTTCTCCGACCAGTATTACCAGATCTCCGACTCGACAGTTGTGCCCGATCCGCTCGCCCAGGGCTTGCATTGCACCCGCGGTCGATACTTCTAACTCGATCATGCAACGCCGTTACCAGATGCACCAATGAGATCTCGCCTAACGCGCGCAAGAAGCTGCTCCAGCAATTCATCGACTTGTTCGTGGTGCTCAATATTGACCATGTGGCCGCCATCTTTGATGACGACAAACTCCGCCCCGGGTATGCGGCTGACTATCTCTTCGCTATGGGATCTCGGAGTTAGTCGATCCGAATCTCCGACTATTACTAGGACTTCGGCATGTTGAAGTATCGGCAACGCGTCGCGCTTGTCATGATCTTGTAGCGCCGGCAGGAATTCAGCAAGCACATCAATCGGGGTGGCGGTAATCATGTTGGAAACCAATTGGCCAGCTTGTTCGGACGCCACCGATCCGAATGAATACAGCCGAGTCAGCAACATGCCCAAGTCATTGCTGGATCGCCTGCCACGCTCAACCAAATTACGTCGACGTGCCAGCGCCGCAGCCGCCGGTGAGGCGACCCGATTGAAGATATACCCAAATGGGGCGGGCAGGCCAAGAGTTATTTCGGTGAGGCCACCCGCCGAACTTGAGATCAGTGCGACGCCGTAAACCCGATCGCGAATAACATCAGGCTGCTGCTCAGCAAATGCCATGATGCTCATGCCGCCCATTGAATGACCGATGAGCATGAGCGGCCCACTCGGAGCAACCGCCGCGATTAGGTCGCCAAGATCCTCACCCAATTGATCAACGTGATGTGAGTCGAAATCGGCCCGCTCAGACCGACCATGGCTGCGCTGGTCATAAAATACCAATCGCGCCTTACCTTGAAGGGCTTTGCGCTGGAAATACCAAGAATCCAAACTCAGGGCGTATCCGTGGCAAAAAATAATTGTCAGTGGCGAATCTGCCTCATCGATTTCGACATGAAGTGCCGTACCGTCTTTGGTAATAACATCGCGCTCTATCGAGTCGAACTCATCCATAGACCACTTAGCATCAGGTTTTGATCCACGCGAAAGAACGATGCGCTCAACCGCTGCCCCAGCCGCAGCGCCAGCCGCAAGTACCCCCGCGGCAAGTAGGCCACCGCCCACCACCCGGATCGCATTGCTCATATCCCGGCTCACGGGGCACCGACATGGACACGTGGAACCCGCGGGCCAATTCGAGTGACAATTTCGTAGCCGATGGTGTCGCATGCGCGGGCAAAATCATTTGCCGTTGGCGCAGCTCCAAAGATAACCACTTCGTCACCAGCCGCTACATCAGCGCTTACGGCAACCATGAATTGGTCCATGGCGACCCGACCCACGATCGGATGCAGTCGGCCATTGATAAACACCTCAGCCCTGTTACTCGCTGACCGTGGAATCCCATCCGCGTATCCACCGAGAACTAGTGCAATAGACGTATCTTCGGTTGCCGTCCAGGTGGTGCCATATGACACCGACGCACCGGCTTCGACAGTCTTTACCGAGGCCACCGATGACACCAATGCCATCGCCGGGCGGAGTCCAAAATCACGACACTCAACCGGCGATACCCCATAAAGGGCTATGCCAACTCGCACTAGGTCGTAGTGGGTCTCAGGGCATAACAATGCGGCCGGACTATTAGCCAAGTGGCGCAGCGGGATTACCAGGCCAATTGCTTCTGCCGTGGCACAGGCCTGATCAAAGAGCAGGCGCTGCTCGTGGATCGACCGGTCATTAGGTATATCGGCATTAGCAAGATGCGACCACACGCCGGTTACCTCAACCAGAGGCCCTGCCTCAAGTGTCTCGGCAATGAGCGCCGGCCACTGCGATAAGGAACAACCATTGCGCGAGAGGCCGGTATCTACCTTTAATTGCACTCTGGCTTTCGTGCCGGTAGCAACCGCTGCTGCGCAGACCTCTTTTAGCATCCGCGAATTCGAAACGCCAAGGTCAACTCCGGTCGCCACACACTGCGTAATAGCTACGTCGCCAGGAGCCCAAAGCCAAACCAAAATGCGGCCAGTGTCACCGGCCTCACGAAGATCTAGTGCCTCACGCGGCAGTGCCACCCCGAGCCAGTTGACACCTCGGTCGCGCATAGCAGCCGCAATCCTTATTGCGCCATGACCATACGCATCCGCTTTGACCACAGCCATCACCTCGGCTAATGGCACGACACCGCGCACGACGTCCAGGTTGTGCGCAATGGCGCCGAGATCAACGATCGCGGTGGTCATGAATACATTGTTCCTCAAGCACTAGGCACCCAAACTAGCACCCTGAAAATTGGGACGGCGGGACCGGCGTCTTTTGTTCATAAAGATTTTAGTTATCCGACGATTCTCCCAGCCCCGCAATTCACCCATCCGCGATTAACTCCGGGTACTTAAACCGAAAGGAGCACCACGTGCGCATCTGGACACCAGTTATAGCTGGACTTGCTGGCATCACGGCAATAGCGTTGGCCCTCCCGGCGAATGCCGGAGCAACGATTATTTACATGGAGCCGGTGGCCCCCGGAGTCAGTCTTAAAGTCCTAGCCACTTCAGGGGATAACTTCGGCGGGGTTATCTGGCCCGGCACCCCTGATGGTATGGGCGCACTGAAGGACAAGGCGGGTAATTTAGCTATCTTCGTTAACCATGAATTTTCTTCCACCAACGCTGTCGCCGCTGGACTTTCACGTGCTAACGGCGCGGCCTCTGCGTCAACTGTTACCGCATTGAACTACGACACGAAAAATGGCGAGATCACCATGGCTCGAGATCTCCTGAGCTCAGTGACCTGGTATAACTACGCGACCGGCCAGTCCAGCACCACGCCGGTGGCTCCCGCAGGCGCTGCCGCCAAAGATGATTTCGGCACTCCCAATCACACCAAAGCGTTGAACCGATTCTGTTCAGCAAACATGGTGCAGCCGGGTGAACTGGCCTATCGGACGACCAACAAGGACGGCAAAGTCACCACCTACGGCTATACCGGTGCAGCCTTCTTCACCGGCGAAGAGGGCAGCGACGAATCGCGGGCCTTCACAATGGACAACGCGGGCAATCTCATCCAACTTCCGCGTCTTGGGCTTGCCGCGTGGGAGAACCTAGTCGTCGCACCCAATACCGGTATGTCAACGGTGGTAATGGCGAACGAAGATGGTTCGGCAACCGACAGCCAACTGTGGATGTACACGGGTACCAAAACCACCGAAGGTCACTGGACAGATAAAGCTGGGTTAACCAACGGCTCACTCTACGTAATGTCGGTTGATGGCATTGCCACCGACAACATTTTCCGTACCTCGGTGGGCAAGGGTGTCGCTGTTCGCGTGAATTTTAACCCAATTGACTACACGTTAAATGGTAAGGCGCAAAATGCTGCAGCCAAAGCATCCGGCACAGTAATGGCACGCGTTGAAGATGGGGCTTTTGACCCAAACCGTCCAAATGACTACTACTTCGTAACGACTGAGTCGAATAAGGACCCGAAGACGACCGCCCCGAACCCCGCCACTCCTGCGGTAACCCGTGATGGTGGAGCATTTTGGCGCCTTCGTTACAACGATGTGAAGACACCACTGGCGGGGGCAACCCTCACCATGCTCCTTGACGGGAGCGAAGCTTACTACATGAGCAAGCCAGACAATCTGACGGTTGACACCTCCGGCAACGTGCTTATCCAGGAAGATCCAGGAGCCAATGACCATGTTGCCCGGATATTCGCCTACCGAATTGCAGATGGCAAGGTGGCCACGGTGGCCAAGTTCGTCGATGAGTACTTCAAGGTGGGTGGCGCTAAATTCATCACCAAGGACGAGGAGTCAAGTGGCATTCTTGATGTCACGGACATGCTGAAGACGAGCACAACTGACAAGTCAAGTTACTACCTGCTCGATGCACAGGTGCATGCAACTCCTGCGGCTTCGCGGCCAGACCTTGCGGGCAACGCGGCTGCTCTCGCATCGCTCTCCGGCGTGGTAGAAGGTGGTCAACTACTGCTGATGACCATCAGCGACTGGGCTGCGGTCTATAGCTAGGAAGTAGGGCATTAATGCGGGTGCGGGCCAAAGGCTCGCACCCGCATTAATTTTCCCAAGCTTGCAGAGTCTCACCACTAAAGGCGGCTTGCGCTGGACCCGAAACCCGATCCACGGCGAACCAGCGCCACGGCCGCACCCAGATGGTCACGCACATCGAGCGCTGTCACGGGCCAGCCATCAGCCGCTGCAAGTTGACCGGCTTCACCATGTAGCCATACCGCAGCCGACACAGCGACTGCCGCGTCATCATGATCATCAATATCGCCTCGAGCATTGGCACCAGCCAGAACAGCGGCCGCTAATCCGGTCAGTACGTCGCCGCTGCCGGCGGTGCTGAGTTCTGCGCCGCCCATGGTGTCAACAAGTACCAAACCACTGGGTGCTGATATCAAACTTGCCGGCCCTTTGAGCACTACCACC
>JBAXHK010000150.1:0-4680 GCA_037138935.1 Actinomycetes bacterium | reverse complement strand
TAGCCCCCAAGGAATACCTCTGAAAGTGCGTGATGGGCCCTTATATGCCATCATCAAAATATGAGCGAGTCAGTTGAGGGAGCGGCCCTGGCGCCGTGGTCGGTTAGGGCGCCACAAAAATGGGTATTCTCTGCAATTGCGCTATTGATCACGGTCGCAATTGTTGTTTCAGCCATCACTAGCATCGCTAAGGATGTTGGTGGTTTACCGCCCTACCTGATGCTGTTTGTTGGTCCGATTCTTGGCGGTTTCTACATTTGGTACTTCGCACTCAAGAAATGGTAGCTCTCCTGGTACTCGGCAGGTCAAGCTAAAGCCTGCATCCATGCCGTTGTTTCTGAGGCCTAAACGCTGGTACATGACACAATTGATGGGTGACATCGATTAACAGTGCATGGGCTGGCCGGCCAGCGAAATCTGGCATCATCTTGTTCACGCTTATTGCCGGTGCGATTGTGGCCAACATCAACACCTCGATCTCAAATGTGGCGCTGCCTTCAATCGGCAAAGCCCTACAGGCATCTGATACACAGCTAACTGGCATAACAGATGCTTATCAACTCGGTATCGCGTCGACCGTGCTTTATTTAGGCGCGGTGGGGGATCGGCACGGGCGGCGCAAGTTATTGCTAATCGGGGCCGGTTTATGCGTGCCTTTTTCAGTGTTATCGGCTATTTCTCAATCAGCGACGGCACTTATTTGCGCTCAAATCGCTGTCGGCGTGGCGTGCGGCATGTTGTACCCCACAACTTTGTCGCTGATTTCCTCGCTTTGGAGTGGAGTAAGTAAGACCAAAGCAATCGCCCTATGGACAGGCATTGGTACTGGTGCATCGGTGTTAGGCCCGATTCTCGGCGGATGGATGTTAGGTGAGTTGTGGTGGGGATCGGTATTCCTAATCAGCGTGCCGATTGCGCTTGTAGTTTTGCTATTGGGTTTTATTGTGCTCCCGGGGAGGGCTGGTGAAACGACTAATCCGGTTGACCATAAAGGCGGCGGGCTTAGTGTTGTAATGATCTCGGCTTTTGTTCTATTCGTTGTCTTCTTGCCAAAAGGTCTTACCCCGGCCACTATCTTGCTCTTTGTTGTCACCCTTATTTCTGGTTCCTTCTTTTGGTGGCGTGAACGTCGAGCAACAAACCCGCTGTTCGATTTGCGTGCTGCAGCGATACCGACATTTTGGGTTTCATTTGTCGCCGGTTTGATTGCTTTTGGGGCACTTATCGGCGCGCTATTTATTGGGCAACAGTTCTCCCAAAATGTACTTGGTCAAACCCCACTAACGGCGGTGCTACTTACCCTTGGCCTGGCGGTGGCCATGATGCCATCGGCCGTTTTAGGTGGGCACTTGATCGAGTCCAAGGGAACCCGAATTCCGTTTGCCCTGGGGTTAGCTTTTATTGCATGCGGATTTATCGTAATCTTCTTGATGTGGTACCCAGGAACCTCACTGGCGTGGGTTGTGGTCGCGTACGTACTTATTGGGATTGGAACAGGGTTCGCGTCTACAGCTGCAATGCGCTCGTTGAGTATGTCCTTGCCCGTTAGTAAAGCAGGTATGAGTTCAGGATCTGCCGATTTAACTAAAGACCTTGGGGGAGCCGTATTCCAGGCATTACTCGGAACTTTACTCGCGATAGCCTACAGCCGATATTTTGTAAACACATTCGCGGAGCTTCCTAAATCAACAACCGAAACACTGAGCCCTGACACATTAGGTCAGATCAGCTCATCATTTGAGGAGGCCGAGTTGGTGGCTGACACCTTGCCGGCCACGAGCGCCGCCCAACTAATTACTGCAGCCCAACAGGCCTTCACCGACGGCAAGGATGTTGCGATCGCCGTTGCCTTCATCTCGGTAGCGATTGGGTTGGCGTTAGTCTGGTTCAAATATCCACGCCGCAATGAAGAGATCAAGCTATTCACTGAAGTGCATCAATCTGAGCCGTAAACACCAAAGCGTGATAGACAAACACACTTTTTACGAATTTCACGAAGGTAAAAGCGTTGTGACGAGATATGCCAACGCCATCGAATATCGACGAGTGCTGTTTTCCTTAAAGGCGAAAGAGCCAGCCGATGTCCTACGCGACCGTTATGCTTGCCGAATGGCTCGAAACAATCCCAATCAACGTAGTCTGGCTGCCCGGCTGAAGGGGCGCTTACAACGTACTTTGGGGGGCGAAGTTGTCGCACGACATGACTTCGCGGCGGCTGCGCCATCTCCTCAGCAGACGGTAGATATATTCGCAAACCAGTGGATCTCGGCTTTCCCCAATGATCTAGGTGTCACCGCAGGGTGGATTAATCATTTCGATCCCGAAGTTGATACCAGGGTATCTTGGGCAGGCACGGCTATTCCGGGCGGCTTCGCAGGGAAATCGATCTTGGAGCTTGGACCATTCGAGGGGTATCACACTGCTTCTTTGGAGTGGGCGGGAGCCGCAAGTGTGACTTCAGTAGAAGCTAGCCGAACTGCATATTTGAAGTGTTTGGTGGTGAAAGAGTTACTAGGTCTAAATGCGAAACTGCTTTACGGTGATGTAAATGCTTATCTAAACTCGACAACCGATCGTTTTGATATTGGGTGGGCGAGCGGGATTCTTTACCACCAGGTTGATCCGATCGGTTTCCTTGAAGCGATTGCAGCGCACGCAGACACTGTGTTCCTGCATTCGCACTTCTTCGATGCAGAAGCATTGCCGGGTATGGCTGGTAAGGACAGGTTCCGACCGCAATTGGATGAATTACGATCGTGGCACGGACGAGATATCTGTCTGCACCGCTACGAATATGAACATGACACCAGCCAAGGAACTTTTGCGGGCGGGCCAAACACCTACGCAAACTGGCTCGAACTCCCTGATATCGAGTTCATTCTTGGGCAATTGGGCCTAGGAACTCTCACTTACGGAATCTTGGACCGGGTAAACCCAAATGGTCCTGGGTTCTTCCTGATCGCAACCCGTTCCTGATTAGCACATTCTGGTGTCCGAGGGGGGACTTGAACCCCCATTCCCCGCAAAGGGAACTAGCACCTCAAGCTAGCGCGTCTGCCTATTCCGCCACCCGGACGTGGCGCAGGAAATCCTGCGACGTGAAGCATACCTGTTGGCTAGATAGCGTCGAAACAGGCAGGATAGGGCCATGACAACCGCCTGGGAGGCACTACCAAAAGCAGAGTCCGAGGTAGTTGGGTTATTGCGCGACTTGATCCAGATCGACACCAGCAATTGGGGTGAAAGCACCGAAACAGTGGGCGAGATCGCCGCCGCTGATTACTGCGCTGAGCGCCTGCGCGAGGCGGGTTGGTCACCTGAGGTGTTCACGACCTCGAGCCAAAACCGCGCCGGGGTGTATCTGCGGGTTCCCGGGTCTGACCCTGCGGCGCCCGCATTGCTCTTACACGGCCATCTTGATGTGGTGCCGGCAATGGCCTCCGAGTGGAGCCACCCGCCATTTGCTGCCGAACTTGATGGTGGCTTTGTCTGGGGTCGAGGGGCCGTCGATATGAAAGATATGGACGCGATGATTTTGGCGGTGGTAAGAGGGTGGGGGTTCACGGGTATCAGGCCCCGCCGCGATGTCGTCGTATTGTTTTTGCCGGACGAAGAGGCCGGAAGCAGACATGGTTCGCACTGGCTGGCGGAGAACCGCCCCGAAATGTTTGCCGGGGTCAGTGAAGCCGTCGGTGAAGTCGGTGGTTTTTCGATCACCGTGCGCGATGACCTACGAATTTACCCGATCCAGACGGCCGAAAAAGGTATCCGCTGGATCCGCCTTCAGGCGTCCGGGCGCGCGGGGCACGGCTCCATGCTGCATGACGATAACGCGATCACAGAGTTATGTGATGCGGTGTCAAGGATCGGAAAACATGAATGGCCACTCCGGATAACCAAGACTGTCGAAATGTTCCTCGAAGGGTTGGGCACCGCCTACGGCATTGCCCTTGACCCACATGAGCCAGAAGAACTGCTCCGCATCCTCGGAACCTTCGGTGCCGTGGTTGGTGCAACGATGCAAAATACCGCGAATCCGTCGATGCTTAACGCGGGCTATAAGCACAATGTGATTCCGTCGGAGGCGGCTGCCTGCATTGACGGGCGCGTGGTGCCAGGTTATGAGGATGAGTTTGAGGCAACGATTAGGGAGTTAGTCGGGGAGCGAATTTCGGTTTCAACGCTGGTCTCGGACATCGCTCTTGAAGCGCCATTCGATACCGCAACAGTAGACCTGATGGCCTCGGTGCTGCGCGCAGAAGATCCCACTGCGCAAACACTCCCATACATGATGTCAGGTGGTACCGACGCAAAAGCGATATCTCAATTCGGAATCGACTGCTACGGCTTCTCACCACTGCAGATGCCTGCTGATGTTGATTACTGGAGGTTATTCCATGGGGTCGACGAGCGGGTACCTGTCGCCGGGCTCCAGTTTGGGGTTCGTGTATTGGATAGATTCCTGCGAGCGTGCTAACCCTCTAGGGGTCTAAGCCGTTCTCGCAACTCGAATTACTTTGCGGCGTAATCTGACATTGCGCCGCCCATCGGGAAATATCCGGAGTCGATCAAGTTCCCAGTGCTCGGTTTCTGCAACACTTGTCAGTAGCTCGCGTGCAGACTCGCGGCTGGTATCACGTGACATGGCAATCTCACGAACCTCCCAGGTAGTTGCAATCG
>JBAXHK010000149.1:0-4720 GCA_037138935.1 Actinomycetes bacterium | reverse complement strand
GGCCGTGCTAGCCAAAAAGCCACCGCAATTATTCGACGCCACCCTGCCGCGTGAACCCATCGTCAAGGCGGTGCAGCTCGCTGCGAAATTGCACCTAACTCCAAGTGACTGGGATGCTCACGAGTTCGACTACGCCTGGACAGCAGGTGCCGAAATTACCCACCGGGTAAATGTCCGCCCTTACATGAGAGCAAAGAGGCAAGCCTTACGCGCCCACGCATCACAAGCCGGCGCCGACGGAACGACGAGAACTTTGGCGGTACTTACCCGCATCCCCGGGCCACTAGCCTCACTCTTACTAGGCACCGAGTACTACATAAGAGTTTCAGACCCCAAGGCCGCTAAGACCCGAGGTATCGCATCGGGCGCATCGTAATCAATCTAAGTGATGCGCGAGTCACGTCGAAACCAACGTTGTTGGCGACGCGCGAATTTGCTGGTCGCATCTATAGTGGCTTGAAGTGCCTGCTCAGATGAACAATCACCGTTCAGGTAAGCCAGAACTTGGAGATAACCCAGGGCCCGTGATGCGGTTCGCCAATTAGCCAACCCGGCGGCAGCCAGTTCACGTACCTCGTCAACAAACCCGGCGGCCCACATCAAGTGAACCCGCTCGGCTATGCGCTCATCGAGAACACTCCGTGGAATCTCAAGACCAATACGAATCGCCGGGTAAACCGACACCGGTGGCGGCAAAGTTGCAGTGAATGGTTCGCCGGTGAGCTCGATGACCTCAAGAGCGCGAACAATGCGCCTACCATTCGTTGGCAATATCGCTGCGGCAGCCACCGGATCAACCGACACCAATCTCGCATGCAGATGTGCCGCGCCTTGCTCAAGTAGTTCAGCCTCAATCCCAGCCCTAACTTGAGGATCCGTGCCCGGAAACTTCAGGTCATCAAGTACGCCAGCGACATAAAGGCCAGAACCACCAACGACTATCGGTTGCGCACCCCGCGAGATTACTTCGTCGATTGCCGAACGCGCCACCTGCTGGAATTCGGCTACGGAAACATCATGGCTCGGAGTCCAGACGTCAACAAGATGATGCGCCACCCCATCACGCTCGGTTTCGGTCGGGGTGGCCGTACCGATATTCATTCCAATGTAGATCTGCATTGAGTCGGTGCTGATGATTTCGCCGTTGCAATGCTTCGCTATTTCTACGGCCAAGGCACTTTTACCTACCGCCGTGGGCCCAACAATTGCCAGTACTTTCATGTTGTGCTCACGCGGGGCGCATGGCAGGCAACCCCAATAACACCGAGTTATTGACCGGCTGCTCGCCCACATCGCCCGCTCGAGTTCGACGCAGCGAAATCACTCGATCGGCCACCAAATGGTGGGGCGCCGCATGCGTAATCTCCGCCGTGATGACATCACCGGGTCGCGGCACACCCACCGCGGAGTCCAGTGCTACATGCACCAACCGGTTATCGCGTGCCCGACCAGACACTCTTTCGGTGGCCTCATCTTTACGCCCTTCACCGTTGGCAACCAAAACGGCTACGGTCTTGCCAACCAATTTTATATTCTCAGCCCAAGCAATGTCATTTGCTACCTCGACTAAACGAAGGTATCTGTCTTGCATCACTTCGTGCGGGATCTGCCCTGGCATTGAAGCGGCAGGAGTTCCGGGGCGCTGCGAGTACAAGAAGGTATAGGCGCCGGCGAAGCGCGCTTCGCGCACCACGTGAACAGTCTGTTCAAAGTCCGCTTCCGTTTCACCCGGGAATCCAACAATGATGTCAGTGGTGATAGCGGCATCCGGCATTGCCTTACGCACTTTATCGATTATGCCCAGGTAGCGATCCTGGCGATATGAGCGCCGCATCGCCTGCAGGACAGTGTCGGAACCGGATTGCAGTGGCATGTGTAATTGCGGCATTACATTCGCGGTTTCGGCCATCGCCGCGATCACGTCGTCGGTGAAATCCCGCGGATGCGGACTCATGAAGCGAACCCGCTCTAAACCGGAAATTTCACCGCAAGCCCGTAATAGTTTTCCGAAAGCCTCTCGGTCTCCAAACTCGACCCCGTAGGCATTTACATTTTGGCCAAGTAGCGTGATTTCAAGAACTCCATCGTCAACGAGCATCTGCACTTCGGAAAGAATATCGCCGGCCCTTCGATCTTTTTCGGTACCGCGAAGCGCGGGCACAATACAAAAAGTGCAGGTGTTATTGCAACCGACGCTCACCGAAACGTATGCGGCATAGGCCGCATCGCGTTTTGTCGGGAGGCTCGAGGGGAAAACTTCAAGTGCTTCCTTGATTTCTATCTGTGCTTGCTCTTGAATGCGCGCTCGCTCCAGCAACATCGGAAGTGACCCGATGTTGTGGGTACCAAAGACCACGTCAACCCACGGAGCCTTGCGCAAGATCTCGCCTTGGTCTTTTTGGGCTAGGCAACCGCCGACCGCGATCTGCATGCCGGGGTTACTCGCTTTCACCGGAACCAGATGGCTTAAATTTCCATAAAGGCGGTTATCGGCATTCTCGCGAACCGCACACGTGTTGAAAACAACTACGTTCGCGACTTGTCCCTCGACCGCGGGTACATACCCTGCGCTCTCAAGTAGCCCAGAAAGCCGTTCGGAGTCGTGGACGTTCATCTGGCAGCCATACGTGCGAACCTGATAGGTGCGAGGCACCACACTGCCCTCCGACCATATCCTCGGCACTTTGCCGACCGCAGATGTAAAGCATCAGTCTATCTACCACCCTGCAACACCCAAATCTTCCGTTGATTCACGCCAGTGGTCGTGAGTCCGGTGGCCACGCCGATGTTAGGACTCTGACCGCCAGATTTCAGGTCACCCGCGCACACAACAACTTCCTTGAACCCAGAGACCTTCTCGATAAAGTCCACGCCTTAACCCCCAATTGAGGTGTTGCTGGTAGAACCCGCGGATCAGACCGATACTGAGTCGCGCGCTACCTCTCCACCGGGCAGGTCATCATCATCAGATGCACCGCCAGCGAAATCGCCGTCTGCAATCTCATCGGCTCCCGGCTCAATTTGCACCCGCGGCAAGATTCGATCCAGCCAATTCGGCAACCACCAGTTGGCCTTGCCAAGTATCGACATCAGCGAAGGCACCAAAACCAACCGCACCAAGAAGGCGTCAATAATGACCGCGGAAGCTAGCGAAATACCGAATAACTTGATCGTTGATTCAGGGGTGGGCACGAATGCCAAGAAAACACTGGCCATGATCGCTGCAGCGATCATTACGACGCGGCCGGAGCCCGCGAGGCCGCGGCGCACCGAGGCGGCGTTGTCACCGGTGCGCGCCCACTCCTCTTGCATGCGCGTTACCAAGAAGACTTGGTAATCCATCGACAGCCCAAACAAAATCGCAAAGACCATGATGGGTAGGAACGGCATAATCGGACCGGTGCCACTAATACCGATGGGCCCAGCTAGCCAACCCCACTGGAACACGGCGACCGTGATACCCATGGCGGCGGCAAAACTCATCAGGCTGGTTATCGCAGCCGTTAACGGCACCACTAGCGAGTGGAAGAGCAGCACCAGCGCCAAGAAGCCCAGCCCGACAACCACCAACAGGAAAATAGGTAGTGCATTGGTTAGCACCGTTGTGAAGTCAGAGGTAATGGCTTGCGCCCCGCCGATATAAATTTCGGCACCGGTCGCACCTTCAAGCCTCGGATTCACTTCACTTCGAAGCCGGTCAAGCAGCGCGGTTGTGGCTTCATCCTGTGGCGCCGAATTCGGCGTGATCATAATGGTGGCAACGGTGCCGTCAGGACCGAACGAGTCAGGGTTCATCGCGATAAGCGGAATCATTTGGGCTGTTGGTAGTACGGCGGCCACGCCTTCAGCTTCACTTAAGCCGCTGACGATGGTAGTAAATGCTGCCACGTCATTTGGTGCCGGAAGTTTTACGGCCGCGAAGAAAGGCCCATTAACTCCGGGGCCAAAACCACTCGACATCAAGTCATACGCGATGCGGGAACTGCTGCCTTCGGGCTTGCCGGAGTCATCGGCGAACCCTTGCCGCAGGCTTAGTACCGGGATTGCCAGCACCACGATGACGAAAACCGCGCCGATGGTAGTGAGCCAGGGCCGGCGCTGCAGGCCGTGACCATACTGCGCCCAGCGCTTACCTTCTGGGTGTACGTTCCCCGGCTTCTTACCCCAAGGCAAACGGATACCCAGTGCTTTGTTGCCGAGCAGACTTAGTAGTGCCGGTAGCATCCAAAGCGCCGAGAACATCACCATCAGCACGGTCACGGCCGCGGCCACAGCTAGGCCATCGAAGAAATTGATTCGCAGAACAAAAAGCCCCAGTAAGGCGATAACTACGGTGCCACCTGCGAAGAGCACCGCACGCCCTGCGGTCTCAACCGACTCCAGTGCGGCGGCCTTAGGCTGATGCCCGGCCAAGACCGCTTGCCTGAATCTGTTCATCACGAACAACGCATAGTCAATACCAACGCCTAGGCCGATCATCGCTGCCAACGTCGGGGCGAATGTTGCTACATCCAGGAAATTCGCAACCAGCAGTACCGCCATCTGGCCCATCGCCAGGCCTACAACGGCCACGAAAATTGGAATGCCGGCCGCAATCACCGAGCCAAAGGCAATCAGCAAGATGATGATGGCCACCGCGATGCCAATACCCTCACTTTTGGGGGGGTCTTGCGCGGCCCACTCCAGGCCCTGGCCATTTGCACCAACTTGAAGTTGGTCA
>JBAXHK010000148.1:0-4753 GCA_037138935.1 Actinomycetes bacterium | reverse complement strand
CAGAGTCAACTGTAGATATTGAAACTCCGAACGGTGATGCAATAGAGATTGAGGATCGAGACGGTGGTGAAGTGTCTCAATTTGGGGATTTTCGCGTGTGTCCAGATGGAACCCCATCAATCAATCCTGCGTTTGACGTTACCCCTGTCGGTCTAATCGATGCGTTAGTAACCGATAAGCGCGTCGTACGTTTTCGCTTAGGCGAAAAACTTGTGTACCAATAAGTGGTACTGTTTGGTCGGTAAAGGTATATAGACCTAATTAAATCAAACAAAATTAATCAAAGGAGAAAAATGTTATCAAGCAGAAAATTAGGAAGGCGAACCCTTGTTGGTTTCGCTCTTTCACTTACATTAATTATTGCGGCCTGCGGGGGTAGTTCTTCCGATGGTGGGGCAGCAGATACCTCTGGTGCGACAGATACTTCTGTCGGGGCGACAGATGCGTCCGGACCATATTTCATCTATCTACCTCCAACTCCGATTGGTGGAAACCCATTCTTAGAATTGGGATGGAAGGGAACGCAGGATGCTGCGGTCAGACTTAATGGAACATCCAAGATGTTCGAGTCAACCGATCTAAATAGTCGTCGTGCTAACTTAGAGGCCGCAATCGAGGAGAAGCCAGCGATCATCGTGATGAATACTTTTGATTTCACAGACTTAAGTCTGGAATTTGCTACTGCAAACCCAGATCAAAAATTTATTCTCATTGACGCATGCCCAGCCGCACCACCATCGAATCTTGCCTGCGGAGTCTTTCGTGAGTATGAAGGCGCATATTTGCTGGGAATAATGGCTGGTTCTCTCACTAAATCAGCGAAGATCGGATCGGTGGTCGCACTAGATATTCCATTCTTGCATCGCTATTCGGATAGCTTCGCTTTGGGAGCCAAATCAGTCAACTCAAAAATTACTGACTCGCAAGTGTTCATTGGTGGAGACAGTCCATTCACTGACCCTGCTCGTGCAAAAGACCAGGCGTGATCTCTCGCCGCACAGGGCCTCGACCAAATTTTCGCTGCTGGTGCAGGATCAAATGGCGGTGTGTTCGAAGCTGCTACCGAAAAGGGAATCTATGCTTACGGCGTTGATATCAACGAATGTCCGAAGGCGCCTGGTCATATTGTCGACAACATGATCAAGTTGGTCAATGTCGTCGTTGAACAGCTCATTGACAAAGTCCTTGCCGGCACAGCCGAAAACTTCAATTCATTTGGATTGAAAGAAGGCGGAATGGGCGTTCTTGCTCAGGGTGACGACATTGCTTCGAGTCAATGTGTGATTGCTGATCATCCAGAAATAATTGCTTTAGTCAAGGCTGCAGCAGCAAAGATTATTTCGGGAGAATTAGTAATCCCAGATCCACTGGCAGGTTAAAAACATAAGTGACTGTCGAATTAGAGCTCAGAGGTATTTCTAAGCGTTACCCAGGAGTTGTCGCGAATGATGCGATTGACTTGTTGGTTACCACTGGAGAAGTTCACGCCATAGTTGGCGAGAACGGGGCTGGAAAGTCGACATTAATGTCAATTTTATACGGGCTAGTTATCCCGGACGAGGGCGAAATTCTCGTTCGGGATAACTTGGTCAAATTTCGATCTCCACTTGATGCGGTGATATCCAAAAACACGATTTCATCAGCACCCTCAGCGTCATACCGTGCTGCCAATTCGACCGGGTCGCCGGCATCACGTAATACGGTAAAATTAATACCCTTTACCACGCGCCCGTCATCGACATCAAGACATGGAATTACCCGTATTGCTAGGCTCACGGCCGCGGTGGTCCCCACTCATAGGGGTCAAACCTCGGCTCAATCGCGGCGATGGCTTCGGCCAAAGTAAATGCCCCGTCATAAAGCGCCCTACCAACAATCGCACCTTCGATCCCCAAATGAACCATTTCTACCAACTTGTGAAGGTCTTCAAGTTTTGAAATACCACCCGAAGCAATTACCGGCTTCTTAGTAGCTGCGCACACATCTCGAAGGAGATGAAAGTTAGGGCCGTGCATCGTGCCATCCTTGGTCACATCGGTCACCACATAACGTGCGCAACCTGCTTCATCCAGGCGGGCGAGCGTCTCCCAGAGGTCGCCACCATCTTGAGTCCAACCCCGCGCCGCCAACGTAGTGCCGCGGACGTCTAGCCCGACCGCGATTTGCTCTCCGTATTCAGCAATCACTTTGGCTGTCCATTCGGGATCCTCTAGGGCAGCGGTACCCAAGTTGACTCGATCACATCCGGTAGCAAGTGCCGCTTTGAGGGACACGTCATCGCGAATACCCCCGGATAGTTCGACTTTCGCGTGGTGACGAACATCGGCAACGACCCGCGCTAGCAAGCCCGCGTTCTCGCCCTTGCCAAATGCGGCATCGAGGTCTACCAGATGGATCCAGGTAGCGCCTTGATTGATCCAGGCCCGCGCAGCATCGAGCGGTGAGCCATATGCAGTCTCGGTACCGGCCTTACCTTGAACCAGACGCACCGCCTGGCCCTGTGAAACATCTACGGCGGGCAGCAGGATCAACTCTTCAGTCACGCCCCGAACCATACTTTGAGGCCCTCGCGAACTGGCATGCGGACTAATAAAGTGAACTAACCCAAGACTGCAGCAAAGCTAGGCCCGCATCGCCGGACTTCTCTGGGTGGAACTGGGTTGCAACAAGTGGCCCATCTTCAACCGCGGCGACAAAGTCCGTGCCGTGGGTGCACCACGTAACAACCGGTGGCTGCCGGTCAAGAGTATTTCCATTCAGCTGCCACTTGGTGACACCGAAGGAATGCACAAAGTAAAATCTTTCATCCGCGAGGCCGTCAAATATCTTTGAACTCGCAGGTGCCCGTACGGTATTCCAGCCCATATGAGGCAAAATCGGGGCATCGAGTTGCTCCACCACCCCGGGCCATTGGCTAAGGCCCGCGACCTCGGTGCCGTGCTCATCTCCATTGGCGAACAAAACCTGCATGCCCACGCAAATACCAAGTACCGGGCGACCCCCGGAAATTCGTCTGTCGATTATTTGGTCACCTTGCACTTCGAGAATCCCACGCATACAGGCAGCGAACGCCCCAACACCTGGAACCACTAATGCATCAGCATTTACCGCACTATCAAAATCCGAAGTAACCGTGACGGTTGCGCCCACTCTTTCAAGTGCACGCTGCGCCGAACGCAGGTTTCCTGAACCATAGTCCAGAATCACAATGTCGCGAATGCTCACTTGCTGACGCTACGCCTTGTTAGCGGTCAAGGTGCCCTTGGTTGAAGGCACTCCCACCACGCGAGCATCTCGAGCCACCGCGGCACGCAGGGACCGAGCAACCGACTTGAACTGGGCCTCAACCACGTGATGGGCATTGCGTCCAGAAATCACTCGCACGTGAAGGGTGATTTTCGCGGTTGCAACGATGGACTCCCAAATGTGCCGGGTCAAAGTGGTGTCGTAGGAGCCGATGAGCTCAACAACCTCGGGTTCTTCATGTACTAAGTACGGCCGTCCAGATAGATCAACCGCGGACTGAACTAAGCATTCATCAAGTGGCACCAAGGCATCGCCAAACCGGCATAAGCCGGCACGATCACCAAGAGCCTCATTCAATGCTTGGCCGAGCGCCAAGGCGGTGTCTTCGACAGTGTGATGCGCATCGACCTCGAGATCACCCTTGGTTGTTACGATCAGATCGAATCCTCCATGTTTGGCTAACTGCGCCAACATGTGATCAAAAAATGGCACCCCGGTATCGATAGTGCTTACGCCACCGCCATCGATGTTCAATTCGACAAGCACCTGGCTCTCTTTGGTGCTTCGCTCAACCCGCGCCGTGCGATTCATGATTGCCCTTCGTCACGTAGCGCGCTCATCAGCGCGGCCCTAAACCTATCGTTTTCAGTCGGGGTTCCGATACTCACTCGCAGGTAACCTGCTGGGCCCGTGACCCTGATCAGCACCCCCTGATCCAATAATCGCTGCCAGATTCGATCGCGGTTGCTAAAAGTACCAAAAAGAACGAAGTTGGCCTCGCTTACCGCGACGTTTAACCCCTGAGCGATAAGCCACTCCTGCAGCGCATCACGCTCCTGTCGAATTGTTGCGACTTGAGCCTGCAATGACTGAGAGTGAGCTAGCGCAGCTACCGCAACCGCCTGAGTCACCGACGAGAGGTGGTACGGCAGTCGCACCACACTCAAAGTGGCGACCACGGCCGGATCGGCAGCAGCTGCATAACCTAACCTGGTGCCAGCCATCCCAAAAGCCTTACTCATGGTGCGCGTCACAATCAGGTTCGTGAACTCTGAAAGTAGTTCAAGTGCGGATGGGGTACCCACCCGTCGAAATTCTGCATAAGCCTCGTCGACAATCAAAATTGCTCCGCACTCCCGCGCGGTAGCGAGCAACTTTGTTAGGTCGGCAGCGCCCAGTGCGGTACCGGTCGGGTTGTTGGGAGACGTCACTAAAACTAAGGTGGGGCGATTTTCAATAATTTGCTGGCATGCGGCCGCAATGTCAATCGTGAAATCCGCACCCCTTGGAAAGGAGATGTAATTGGTGAAGGTGTCGCGCGCATACTCCGGATACATCGAGTAAGTAGGAGCAAAACTCATCGCGAGGCGACCCGGGCCTCAAAAAGCTAAGAACAGCTGGTGCAATACCTCCTTTGAACCATTCGCGGACCATATCTGCTGCCAAGGGAACTGCTCAACGAATTCACGGTAAAGATAACCTGAAAGTTCGTGGCGCAGCTGCATCC
>JBAXHK010000147.1:0-4770 GCA_037138935.1 Actinomycetes bacterium | reverse complement strand
GAAGAAGTCCGAGATCTTTGGCGACTACTTGAACCGGCATGGGGTCCGGCCCGTGAAGTCCGCACTAATCAACCATTCTTGACCCTTGATTCGCCGCCTTTAGTTGCCGCGGACGACCGAGTGCGGCTGGTGGAGTTAAGTGAACTCGACCTACTTGTTCCGGCCTGCGTTGAAATGTTCACCGACGAGGTGGGTATTTCGCCGGTAGTAGGTGGCGTGGCCGGCGCCTATCGTGCTCGAATTGCCGAAATTATTCACTCGGGCCATGCGATTGCCCGAATAGATAATGGTGAGGTGATCTTCAAAGCCGAGATTGGCTCATCCACCAGCACAGCCTGTCAGGTTCAAGGGGTTTGGGTGGCTCCGGCGTATCGGGGTCGGGGGTTGGCCGCACCAGGGATGGCTGCGGTCGTCAATATCGCCCAAGCGAGAATCGCTCGGAATATTTCACTTTATGTCAATGACTTCAATTTTGCGGCGCGTAAGGCCTATGCCCGTGTGGGCTTCACCCAATCTGAAACCTTCGCCACCGTACTCTTCTGATCATCATGATCGGCTGCCGATAGGGTTTAGCGATGCTGCGAATGTCAACACTGTTCCTTCGGACCCTGCGCGAGGATCCGGCTGACGCCGAGGTACCAAGTCACCGACTGCTGGTGCGCGCTGGATATGTTCGCAGAGTTGCCCCTGGGGTTTTCTCTTGGTTACCCCTTGGGTATTTGGTCTACCGCAATATTGAGAACATCGTTCGTGACGAAATGAATCGCGCTGGCTTCCAAGAGGTGCACTTTCCTTCGCTGCTTCCGCGTGAACCATATGAGCTCACCGGCCGCTGGACCGAGTACGGCGATACCTTGTTCCGGCTTCAAGATCGTCGCAACGGAGATTACCTGTTGGGGCCAACCCATGAAGAGATGTTCACCTTGCTTGTCAAGGGGGAGTACTCCTCTTACAAGGATCTGCCGCTCGTCATTTATCAGATCCAGACGAAGTTTCGTGACGAAGCTCGCCCCCGGGCCGGTATTTTGCGCGGCCGTGAGTTCGTGATGAAGGATTCTTACTCATTCGATATTGACGATGCTGGCCTTGAGCATTCATATCAACGGCATCGTGATGCTTATGTAGATACTTTCACTCGACTTGGTCTTGAATTTGTCATCGTGTCAGCAATGTCAGGAGCCATGGGCGGGTCAGCTAGCGAGGAATTCTTGGCGCCGACCGAAGTTGGTGAGGATTCATTTGTTCGCTGTTCCGCGTGTGATTATGCGGCCAACGTTGAGGCGGTTATCACGCCCGCACCCGCTGCCCTCGATTACGCGCTGGTGCCGGCGGCACACGCAGAGCAAACACCAAACACCCCCACGATTGCAGCTTTAGTCGACCACTCGAATGAGCGAAGTGACTTGGTTCGCAGCGATCGAGCCTGGACGGCAGCTGACACTTTGAAGAATATTGTTTTCATGGTCAAATCTCCTGATGGCAGTGAGACGCCGCTCGCGGTTGGGCTGCCCGGTGATCGCGAAGTTGACATGAAACGCCTTGAGGCGGTGCTGCAACCTTCAGCACCGCGACCTTTTGAAGAGCCTGATTTCATGAAGTACCCAACATTGATGAAGGGCTATATCGGTCCGGGGGCCTTAGGCACTGCAAATTCATCCGGCATCAAGTACTTAGTCGACCCGAGGGTGGTAACAGGCACGAGATGGATTACCGGGGCTGATGTGAGTGGGTCACATGTATATGACCTAGTTGCCGGGCGTGACTTCACGGCTGATGGTGTTATCGAGGTCGCCGAAGTACTCGAAGGCGATAATTGCCCAAAGTGCGGGCAGGGCCTAGAGATTGCCCGAGGTATTGAAATCGGCCACATTTTCCAACTCGGGCGCAAATACGCGCAGGCTCTGGGCCTTAAAGTGCTCGACGAAAAGGGTGAGTTAGTGACCGTCACCATGGGTTCCTATGGCATCGGCGTTTCACGTGCAGTTGCGGCGGTCGCCGAACAATCACATGATGACAAAGGCCTAATTTGGCCACGCGAGGTCGCCCCGGCTGATATTCACTTAATTGCGACGGGCAAGGACGACGCCCCATTTGCGGCAGCCGAGTTACTGGCTGGCCAACTTGAGGCTGCGGGAGTTCGGGTGCTTTATGACGATCGTCGCGCCGTTTCCCCCGGGGTGAAGTTCAATGATTCTGAACTCATCGGGGTGCCCACGATCGTTGTGGTTGGTAAACGCCTGGTCGAGGGATTCATTGAGGTAAAGGATCGTCGCACGGGCGAGCGCACCGATATTGCCATCGCCGACGCAGTATCAGCGCTCTTGGCTGTTTGCGAGCACTAAGTGTCGATCGATGCGGTTATCTTCGATTGGGGCGGCACACTCACGCCATGGCACGACATCGACCTCTACTCGCAGTGGTATGCCTATGCAGAAGTCTACGATCCGGTCCATGCGGGCGCGCTGGCGCAGCAGCTACTTGATGCTGAGGTTAAGCGCTGGCGATTGCAGCAGGAGTCCGGCGGCGAAACTAGTACCGGGGCGCTCGAAAGTATTTTCATAAATCTGGGAATCGACACCGGTTCAGCTGCACATCTAAATGCCTTAGCTACGTACTTAGATTTTTGGGCCCCCCATACCTTGGCTGATCCGCAGGCGCGCGACTTACTTCAGCAGTTGCGAGCCGATGGCCTGCGCATTGGTGTTTTGAGTAACACTTTGTGGCCGCGGACCCATCACCAAGAAGTATTCGAGCGCGACAATTTGTCAGAGTTAATTGACGCAGCCTGCTACACCAGCGAGATGCCGGTAGCGAAGCCGCACCTTGACGCCTTCAGGCTGATCGCAAGTGAACTAGGTGTGAATCCGGAACACTGCGCATTCGTTGGAGACCGCCTATGGGATGACATCTTTGGGGCGCAACAAGTTGGGATGCGCGCAATTTGGATACCACATTCTCTCGTGCCAACTGAACAAGTACCTCAAGGTGATGCGGTTCCGGATGCTGTTGCTAATGAACTCAAAGATGTACTTGGCATCGTGCGCCAATGGCGATCAGTCTGATTGTTCGAAGGGGACATCTTCGCCATTGAAGTCGCCGGGCTGGATTTATTCACGATTATTTTATTGTGCGTGGCCGCGGCCGCTGCCGGTTGGGTTGACGCAATCAGCGGGGGCGGAGGCCTCCTGCAATTGCCGGCGCTGTTGATCACGCTTCCGGCCACCGAACCAGCAACAGCTTTGGGTACCAACAAGTTATCCAGCATTATCGGCACCAGCGGGGCGGCTTGGACCTACCTAAAGCAGGTCAAGCCGGACCTGCGAACCGCGTTACCGATGGCCATTGCGGCTTTCATCGGCTCCGGTATCGGCGCGTCATTTGCCAGTCGGATCCCAGCCGGCACCTTTCGGCCGGTGATCTTGGTGTTATTGATTGTTGTTTGGTTTTGGACTTTGCTGCGCCCGCAATTAGGTCAGGTGCAGGCTCTGCGCTGGCACGGGCAGCGCCGGCACTATGCGATCGCGGTGATAGCTGGATTTGTCATCGGCGGGTATGACGGCCTGTTTGGCCCGGGCACCGGATCCTTCCTATTAATTTTGCTAGTGAGTGTTCTCGGATATTCGTTTCTGCAGGCCTCGGCAACTGCAAAAATTGTGAACGTGGGCACTAATGCCGCTGCGCTGATTGTCTTCGGGATCACCGGGTCAGTTATCTGGCTACTTGGGTTGGTGATGGGTGCATGTAACCTGGTCGGCGCATTGATTGGCGCGCGCACCGCTATCAACCGGGGTAGCGGATTTGTCCGAGCCGTATTTTTAGTGGTAGTGGCGCTCTTGATTGTTCGGCTCGGCTGGGAGGTATTGACCAGCAGGTAGCTAAGTTAGCGAGGCGTCGTGCGGAAATGCTTGGGAGGGAGCACCCCAAATAACAGCACGAGTCGCGCATTCACTTGCTGCCAGCACGGCGTCAGCGCGCCGCTCGCCTTCGCAAGTGGCGGCAAGATCCGCATAGACCACAACGAGGCGATTTTCAACAAGTTGGGCCAGTGCTCTAGTGGTGCCTGCATCGATTACCTGCATGGGAAAGTCGTAAGCGATGCCCGGAGCGGGAGCGGTATCACCGGGCATTAGGTGAGCCATTCGGTCCCGCCAAGATTGATGGGCGCGTAGCGCTTCGAGGGCCCGCCGACGCGGGCCGGCATTTAGTAATGCGCCAATGACCCCATACGCATAAATCGCGGCATCCTCACCGGATACCGCCGCGGCAAGTGCCTCCTGGTTATTCACTGGTTTCGCCCGACCGTCTTTAGTGCAGCGACATGTGAGGCTTCGGAGGCCGCAATGAAAGTTAAGGTGCGAATAAAATCCGGTTCACTTGCCAGCAAGCAGGACTCACGACGTTCAAGAGCTGCTGTGAGCTCGGCCTGCCGAAGAGCGGCGATAGCCGCCGACAAATCACTTGGTGGAGTTTGAATCGGTGGCTCTGGCACCTCCACGCCGGTCGCGGCCAAATGCTCCTCATGTTGGCGCAATAGCGGTTCAATGCTCGGGGCCATTTGGGCAAAAGCGCTGATTGTTGCGGTGTAAATGGCAATCAGCGCCCGTTCTGAAGTGGCCACGGCGATATTTATCTGGGCGTCGGTTGCGACCGGGCTGGCACCCGAACCACCGGCGGTCGAGTCACCGGCGGTCGTGGCGCCGGCGGTCGTGGTGCCACTACCGCAGGCGCTCAAGACTCCGGCACCGGCAAAAACTCCAGCCAATCCCGTTG
>JBAXHK010000146.1:0-4816 GCA_037138935.1 Actinomycetes bacterium | reverse complement strand
GAGTAGACGAATTCACGGCACTCTTGCTGCACCTGAAAGGGGCCTAGGAGTCTCTCGTCCAGCAGGTTCCCGGCATCGGCTCTGTTAAGTTCATCGCGGTAATTATCAAGGAATATCTCTTGGGCCATCGCGATCCACGACACTACTTTTGCCGCATCGACATCGGGAGTGCGGTGAATTACGACGCGACCAACATGGTCAAGGGACGCGAGCATGCCCGCGACATCGCGGGCCGCCGGTTGCTGCTGCATCCGTTCAACCGCGGTTTGCAGCGGATTACCATCAAAATCCGTGACGTGGTAGGCGTAGGGTGCATTGGTGCGCAGGATTTGACCAACATGAAGATCCCCGTGCACGTCGATGAGCGGGGTCCCGACGCACTCAGATATCGGATGCAGGCATTGCTTAATGCGTGATGCCAACGGACGAAGTCGCGCACCTTCGTCGCCATCGACTAAAGCGATTGCTTCGGCAAGATCTTCGCCCGCGGCCGCACACCAACTTTGAGCCTGTGCTTCGGTGGCGTCACTAATCCCAGTGCGCGAAAGTGCAACGTGCATTTGCGCGGTCAGTACCCCGAGTTCGATGGGGGCGTTGAGCGCACCTGACTCCTCTCCGCGAACGTGGGCGCGCACATCGGCAACCGCCCACTCCCAGCCGTCCTGCGTGCCGGGTAGGTACTCGGTGACAATCGCCGAGAGTTTTAGCGCCCCGGTTTGGCTGTCTCGTTGGTGGAGTAGCCCCCAGGGTCGAGGCATGGAGGTGAACCCGGCGTCAACTAGAGCTTGGAGTCGAGCCGGCGCGGGGTGTCCGGCGGTATCGGTATGCAGCAACCATTTGACGACCGCGCGATCGCCAACGATCACCGACCTGTTGGTCTGATCCACCGTGATCTCGCGCTCACCGACGGCAGACTCGGCGTACCAGACCGTGATGACCTCATCCGAATTAGGGGCCTGCCCTGAGACCAATGCGGCTACCAGGTGATCAGCATCGCCGGGGTTCATGCCGCGAGCCGGCTTCACGCGGGTGGGCCGCCCGTTCCGAGTGCAACAGCTTCAATGATGTCAGCGCCGGCGCGCAGGCCGTCGCGCTCGCGAATCAGTGCACCGATCTTGGTCATGCGGGCACGAAGTTCGTCGTCGCCAAGCAGTTTCTCTAGGGCATCGAACATTTCCTGGTCGGTGAATGCATAGGTGGACAGCCGCACCCCAAACCCGAGTTCGTCCATGCGCTGGGCATTGTCGTACTGATCCCAGAACAGGGGGAGCAAGATCATCGGTTTACCGAAGTGGAGTGATTCAGTGGTGGTGTTGTTGCCACCGTGGGTAATTACGAGATCCACCTGGGGGATGACCTTGGTCTGGGGCAAGAACTCCATGCCGATCATGTTGTCTGCGAGCTCAAAATCTTCCTGCTGGGGGCCCTTGCTCACAATGAAACGATGCGGAGTGCGACCAAGTACGTCAACCAAGCGCTTCATCAGATCGACATCTGCACTGCCGAGTGACCCGAGGGATAGGTAGATCAGCGCACTGCCATCGGGTCGGTTGCGCGCAAGTTCAGGCAGATTGAAGTCTTGATCGGTTTCACGAACACTTGAGTCCATACGGTGCCAAGTCGAATTGAGGGGTCTAACGTCAACGTAGTCCGCCTCCTTCGGAAAGACGTATAGATTCGCAGCCGTCGATTCGTGAATGAACTGCAGATCCGGCAACGGCGCTGCTCCCTGTTCGATAACCCACTCGTTGAAGTCAGTCCAGGTTGAGCGGTGGGTGCGGTCGTATTCCGCGCGAAACGCATCCCATTGGGTACGGTCATTTGCCGGGTGGCCAGAGTAGGCGGGTGCGATATTTGACCCAGTTATTTCCAGCGGGTTGCAGGAAACAATTCGAATGAACGGCACCCCCGCGGTCATCAGTGCGGGAAAACACAGCACGTTGTCCTCGACCACTACGTCGGGCTTGACGCGCGCAATAATCTCGCGCAGTTGTGGTTCGCAATACTTTGCGCCGTCAATGAGCGCTTGCCACGTTGGCAGCATGAATGTTGAGAGTTGATCTATCGTGGGTTTGCGAAACTCCGGTGAGGTGTCGCGGATGAAATCCTTCCAGAACTGACCGGCATCTTGCTCAACATCGCTGTCAGCGGGTGGCGCGAGGTCAACTAGATCCTCTTCAAAGCCCAAGGCTTTGAGTTTCCCTGACCAGGAAGCCTCTGCGGCGAAAACAACGCGATGCCCGCGTTCCAGCAGGACTTTGCCAATTCCGATGCACTGATTGGTAGGACCGTAGGCAGATTCCGGCATAAAAAGAATCGTTTTTGACTTTGCTGTCATGTGGTCTCCACTGGGAGCGGGTGGCTGGTTGCTAAACGGGCGTAGTCAAGTATGAGGTTTGCAGCAACATCATGGTCCAAGGTCGGATGACTTGCCATAATGCGGTAGCCATAAGCGTCTTCGAGCGCAACTAGGTTTCGGGCAATTGTTAGCGAGTCCGAGGAAAGTTGGAATACTCCCTGCGTTGCTCCAGTGTCCAAGAGTGTTTGGTACATGGCAACCTGACGATCAAAAAGTGCCGTGAGCAGCACGGCGTAAATGGTATTTCGTGCGGCTTCGCCACCTAGTGCGCAAAGCAGTCGTACCTCCTCATCATCTTGCGCAACCGGTAGGCCGGAGGTGATGGTGACGGTCAGGCGTTCGGCCGGATCGTTGATCCCTTCGAGTGCGGCGACTCGTTCGGTATAAAAGCGCTCCATGCCGGCCCGGTTCGCATCCACGAGAAGATCCTGGAGATCCGGGTAGTGATACAAAATGGCCCCCGAGGTCATGCCAGCGTGCTCGGCGACCTGATTCAGGCGCACCGCGGTACCGTGTTCGGCCATCGCCCGCTGAGCCGCCTCAAGGAGGTCGTTGCGCTTTGCGCTCTTCTGGCGGGACTCCCGCCCGGTGGTTTTGGCCATGGTTCGCCCACTCTAGCGAGCCAAAATAGTCATTAAATCCAAATTCAGAAAAATTCGATAACTATTTGCATACCAATGTCGAAAGTGCTTGCAGTTCTTGCATTCGTGTGTAACGCTCAGGCATCGTCGGGCATGATGGCCCGGCCTTGAAGTCAAAGCCGTGAGCACCGGATAGGAGTCAGCAGATGCGAGGAAGTGCACAGAAGAAGAGCAAGATGGGAGCTGTTGGGGCGGTTGCGGTAAGTGCAACTTTGCTGTTGGCGGCCTGTGGCGGTAGCAGCAGCAGCGCCCCCGCCGAACTCGATCCAAATGCCGATCTGACAAAGCAGACCCTGACGGTCTCAAACTGGGCCGGGTATTACCCAGAGGATCTGCCGGCGAAGGTGCAAGAAGCGATCGGGACCCCATTAACAATTGCTAATCACGCTACCAACGAAGAGATCATGGGCAAGTTGACCGCCGGTGGTGATTCAGGTATCGATGTCGCATTTGTGTCAGGGCAGTACGCCCAAGCACTCAATGACGCTGGGCTACTTGAGCCGATGCACCCGGACTTGATCCCGAACCTAAAGAATCTTTACCCTGAGGCCACGCAGATGGCCTTCGATAAAGGCAATGTTTTTTCGGTCCCTTACACCTGGGGAACAACGGGTATTTGCTACCGAAGTGATCTAGTCAGTAAGGCGCCGGACAGCTGGAATGACATCTTGAAGCCAACGGAAGAGAACAAGGGCAAGATTACGGCCCTTGCCACCGAGCGCTGGCTGATGTTACCGGCGTTGAAATCCTTGGGCTACTCGATCAACACCACTGATGATGCGCAATTGCAGGAGGCGAAGGATCTGTTGATTGCGGCGAAGCCAAATCTGTTGGCTTATGACGACACCACCTTCTACTCTCGGCTCATTTCCGGCGAGGCAACTATGGCGGTGGCCTGGGATGGCTGGTGTAACTATGGCATCGCCGAAGATCCAAACATCAAGTTCGTAATTCCGAAGGAAGGCAGCGACCTTTGGTCTGACACCATGGTCGTGTTGAAGTCCTCGAAGAACAAAGAGGCAGCTCAAGCCTTCATCAACTTCATCCTCGACCCGGCAAACCACGCTTGGGTTGCCGAGAACATCCTCTACAAGGTGCCGAACAAGGCAGCGATGGAACAAGTAGGGGCAGAACTTGCCAAGACCTACCCGAACATGGGGATGTCCCCGGCGGATCTACTCAAGGAAGAAGTTGTGGTCGACGTAGGCGTAGACAGTTCGAAGTACACGAAGATTGCGACCGAGGTCACCTCCAATTAGTTAGTGGGTTCGATGGCTTCCACGGTCACCCAAGGGCGCGGCGCAATTAGGCGTCGCGCCCTTGGGGCGCGTGCGGTCTTTCTGGGTCCGGGGCTTATTTATGTGACGGCCTTTATGACCATCCCACTGCTTTTAGTGCTCTCGTATGCATTCTTAACTCGTGGCAGATTCGGTGGGGTTGAATTACCAGTCACCCTAGAAAACTTCGCGCGCGCCCTCGACCCTATTTACCTTAGGGTGCTCTGGAACTCCATCCTTATTTCATCAATAACCACCCTTTTGGCATTGTTGATCGGCTATCCAACCGCTTACGCGATCACTCGGCTCCCGGCGAGGTGGCGCACGGTGGCACTCGTCTTAGTGGTGCTGCCCTTTTGGACGAATTTCCTGATTCGCACCTATGCCTGGATTGTGCTGCTGAATTCCGAGGGGCCGATCAATAAGACCCTGGTCAACTGGGGCTTGATTGATTCGCCATTGGAGTTGCTCTATACGAGAGGCGCAGTAATCGTTGGCTTGCTCTACGCGTATCTCCCACTGATGATTTTGCCGATATA
>JBAXHK010000145.1:0-4820 GCA_037138935.1 Actinomycetes bacterium | reverse complement strand
GGTGGTGACGTTCGGCGATACCGCCGCCGCCGACCGTGAGTGCGCGCGGGTGCAGGGAGTGCATCGCAAAGTGGTTGGCACGTATATCGGATCGAATGGCGAAACCCCTTATGCGGCTGCTGACCCAGACCTGCTGCGCTGGGTCCATATTGCGTTTACCGATTCGTTCTTGGCCACCCATCAGGTATGGGGTGGCCCGATACCTGGTGGCCCCGATGCCTATGTGCGCGAGTGGGCCAAATCCGGTGAGCTGGTTGGGGTAGTTGATCCACCACGCTCTGTTGCCGAACTGCGCGATCAACTCGCCGCCTACGACCAAGTTCTAGCAGGTGGTCCGGCGGCCGCGAGCACAGTCAACTTCATCCGTAATGCACCACTTGGTGCCGGAGCCAAGGTGCCTTACGCAGGGTTATTTGCCGGGGCGGTCTCGACGATGCCAGCTGGCCACCGCGCGCTGCTGGGGCTACCGACGGTGCCCCTAGCACTGACTAAGCCACTGGTCGGGGCCCTTCTCGGATCCTTGTCACTTGCGCTAGGGGCAACTTCGCCATCGCAGCGGGCGGCTTTAGACCGGGTCGACACGCTGTAGCGCACCCCGGTGTAGCCAGCCGACCCGGTCTCGGGTGATGATGGGACGATGCATAGTTCAATGGTGCTGTTGGGGCGCATGTTGCGTAATCGCGGGCTGCACACCGCTGGATCCGCGGCTTTGGTGGCCCTGACAGCCGGCTCCCTACTGCTGGCGGCACCAGGTGCCGGGGCCGCCGACCCTGCGCCCACTGGCTCTGCTTCGGCTACCGCTTCGGCAACTGCTTCGGCCAGTGCGTCGGCCAGTGCGTCAGCCAGTGCGTCAGCCAGTGCGTCAGCAACCGCGACCCCTTCAGCGACCCCGTCCGCTACTCCGTCACCGTCGGTAACCGCCACTCCGACCCCGACCACCCAATCCCCGAGTGCTGACGTACCGACTACTCCTGTCGAACCGGTCGTGGTCTTGCCCACGGAGTTGGGTAGCTGGTGTCTTGCAATTTTTCCACCACTAAAGCCGGGCGTTGAACGTGAGCGGGCGCAGGCGCTTATGGCTGGCAAAGTCGATCTTAAAAATGGCGGCACTTATACCCTGACCGAGCATCCAGATTGGCGCCCGCAGGCAACCGCTGATACTTCCGGGGATCGCCATGTCCACTCATTGAATTGGGCATTGCCGCTGCTAGACCGCGGTGTGCACAAGCAGATACCAGAGATGGTTGATCGCTTCCGTCAAATCCTTAATTACTGGATTGAAGATCATAAAGGTGCTCGTTCGTACTGGGTAAACGCATCGATCTATGGTGGCTTGCGCACGCAGACTTTGGTCTGTGCTGCACAGACTTTGAACGATCCAGTTATTGCCGCTGCGGCCGCAAGTGATGCGGAACGGATGGTGAGCAAGTATCGGGTGGCGCCGGTAATTGCGATTGGCGCGAATAACACCGACCTAATAAGGCAGACCGGTGCATTCGCTGAGGCTTGCTGGACGGGAGACACCGCTAAGCGTGATCGCGCTTGGGCGAATCTAGTTGGTGTAGCAAATGGCATTATCCAAAGTGATGGCAGCGACGTGGAAGGGTCACCGGGGTATGCCACTTACATTGAAAACCTGCTGAAGGATGTTGAGCGCACCGCAGCAACTTGCCAGATCATGTCCGAAAACATCGCAGCGTTACGCGGATCACTTTACGATTTTGTGTCACAAGCGGTGCGCCCAGATTTCAAACTCGCCTCGATTGGCGACACCTTGAACGAGAGTCTGCCTAAGACATTTGGGGCGGGTGACCCGCGGGCAGAGTGGGTCAGATCTGGCGGCACGCAGGGCACCCCGCCCGCGCAGATCTATAGCACCTATAGCGGTGGTTACACCTTCGGTCGCTCTGGATGGCAACCACAGCCCGGGGGTTTTGACACCTTCTACTCACTTCGGTCTTCATCGTCTCGGCCGGCGACCCCGCACGCCCACGACGATGGAGGCTCACTGACCATCTATTCACGCGGTGTCGATTGGGTAGGTGATCCGGGCCCTTACCGCTACGAGAACTCGAGCCCGCTTAGGGCATTTGTTAAGTCGCGCAATGCACATTCGAGTTTCACGGTGTCCAATGTCGTCCGCAACAAATATGCAGGAGTAAAAAGCTCTTTGAGTGGTTCGGAATGGCAGACCGGCGGCAACGACACCACCTGCCTACGCGATTCCACCTGGGGCACGGTGCGAGTTACGCGCTGTGTTAAGTACATCCGCTCGGTCGATGCAATCGTGGTAGTCGACTATGTTGATGCAACCAAAGGGAAGGCCAAGCGGGTGGTTACCGAGCGTTGGCAGTTACCTCCGGGTCTAACGGCTCAAAATGTCAATGATGTATTCACTATCTCCTCCGGAAACAAGAAGATGGATGTTTATAAGTCTGGTGAAGGTGGCTGGAAGGTAACGGTGGCTGGCCCGACTTCATCACAGGGTTGGTTCACCGGTAGTTGGGGAGTTAAAGTTCCAGGAGCAGTGCTACTTCGCGCATTGAAATTACCAAAAGCTGGTGGGACTTCGAAAATGGTTACAGTATTTGTGCCGCGCACGGATGCAGAGTCGGTGCCTGTTGTTATCGATGATCGTGGTGTGAGTATCACGCGCAATGGCAGAACCGTGACTACTCCACTGCCGGTGGGCTGATTCCCGCTACTTTAAAAGGTTTTGAACCGCATTGCGCATTGGCAGCGATGGGGAAGCACCCTTAATAGTCACGGCTAGCGCCCCGGCGGCCGAGGCCCACTTGAGTGCATCAGCGAATTCGTAACCATTTGCGAGGGCGGCGGCAAGGCCTCCGCAAAATGCGTCACCCGCGGCAACGGTGTCAATCGCATTAACTTCAAAAGTTTTAACATCCACTACGCCGGAGGCAGATGCCCAGATTGCGCCATTTGCGCCGCGGGTGATCACCACGTTTGCTATCCCCTGAGAATAAAAATATTGCGCAGCAGCGCGCGCCTCGGTATCAGTTTCGGTGGGCAAGCCGCTGAGTGCTGCCGCCTCATGCTCATTTGGCACAAAAATATCCACGTCGACTAGGTGCTCGCGGTAGTCAAGTACAGGTGCGGGGTTCAATATCGTCAGCGCGCCAATTGCTCGACCGGCGGCGAGTGCTGCTCGTGAGGCCGCCAGCGGCACTTCACCATTTGTCATCACGACTGCGACCCCGTGCATTGTTCGAATACTTGAACCAACCACATCGGCTGACAGGTGGCCATTTGCTCCTGGCACCACGATTATGCGATTTAAGCCGCGCGCATCTACCTCAATGAGCGCGGTGCCCGAGGGCCCCGTCACGGTGGCGACCCCTTCGTCATCGACGTTGTCGGCGCGGATTAATTCGCGCAGCCACGCCCCGGATTCATCGTCACCAACTGCGCCGAGTAACCGGACGTCTGCGCCTAGGCGAGAGGCAGCGATTGCCTGGTTCAGCCCTTTGCCACCGGCGTGACGCTCCAAGGACTCGCCCAGCACCGTCTCACCTTGCTCAGGCATCCGATCGAGCCCGACCACCAGATCAACATTAAGACTGCCAACGACTATTACTGTCCCGGGTCCCTGCGAACTTTGGTTCACATGAGAGATACTGCCATGTGTGGAGCTGTTGAGGTAATGACCTTCCTTGGGATTGATTTAGGGACGGGCTCAGTTAAGGCCGCGGTGGTTACTGAGGAGGGCAGGGTGCTCGCCGAGGCGCAGCGCGCCTATCGGGTGGATTCACCGCAGCCGGGGTGGGCACAAAGTGATCCGAGCGCGTGGCTTGAGGCAGTGTGGTCTGCCACCGCGGACGTCCTAAAAGCAGAGCAACCTAAAGTTGTTGGTTTCAGCGGCCAGATGCACGGAGTGGTGGTGGTCGATGAAAACCTCGTGCCACTTCGGCCGGCGATTTTATGGGCCGATGCCCGCTCGATGCCCCAGGTGCAGTCAATGTCGCAGCAGTTCTCCACCGATCAATTGGCACAACTTGGCTCACCTGCGGTACCGGGTTTCGCTGCTACCAGCGTTGCCTGGCTTTATGCCAATGAGCCGGACGTCATGGCGCGGGCGCGCTACGTGCTGCAGCCAAAGGATTGGCTGCGTGCAGCCCTTGGTGGGGCGATCGCAACTGATCCGAGTGATGCCACCGGCACTTTGCTGTGTGACGTAGTAACTGAAGCTTGGTCGCCGGCCGCGCTCGCGTGGGCAGGGCTGAGTGAGCAGTTGCTTCCGGAAATCAGGAGCTCTAATGCACCTGCTGGCCTAATAAATCTGGGGCGTGAAATACCAGCGGTAGTCGGTGCGGCCGATACCGCGTGCGCACTGGCTGGGCTAGGCCTACGCCCCGGTGACGGGTTCATCGCTGTCGGCACGGGTGCACAGGTAGTAAGTGTGCTCGCCCAACCTAATCTCGATGCCTCATTAGTGACACATACTTTCGCAACCGCTGGAGACATCGGTGCTGGCTGGTTTCGAATCGGTTCGGTGCAAAATGCCGGGTTGTCATTGACAGCTGCCCTCAGCTGGTTTGGCTCGAACGTTGCTGAAGCGGTGGCAGCATTGCACGATGGCATACATTCGAGTGATCCGATTTATGTGCCATATGTCGCAGGTGAGCGCACTCCATTTATGGACGCGGAGTTGCGCGGCTCCTGGCACGGTATTGGCTTATCGACCGATCGTGCCGCGATGCTGCGCAGCATCTTGGAGGGGGTGGCCCAAGCGGTCGCCTTGGCGGTCACCGCGGTGACAAATACCGGCGCGGTACTACCCGATGTCGTACCACTTGTTG
>JBAXHK010000144.1:0-4823 GCA_037138935.1 Actinomycetes bacterium | reverse complement strand
ATACTCAATAAGGCACAATCTGCGCACGATGCCTAGGTTCTGGGTGCGGGAATACCGCTGTGGCAGCTTTCGTTACGGCAAGTGAGGTAAGAAGGGAGAGCAGGTACCGTGGCTACAGATTATGACGCACCGCGCAAAACTGACGAAGAACTGGCTGAAGATAGCCTCGAAGAGTTAAAGGCGCGGCGCGTTGATAAGTCATCCTCGGTCATTGACGTCGATGAGACCGAGTTAGCGGAAAATCACGAACTGCCAGGGGCTGACCTTTCTGAAGAGAGCTTGACTGTGCGGGTAGTGCCGCGACAGTCTGATGAATTCACCTGCTCACGTTGCTACCTGGTGCAGCATCGCAGTCAACTTGATCATGAAGGCAAAGCCGGGCCCATCTGTAAGGACTGCGCCTAATTAGGCGAGTCGGTTGAACCAAGGTGATTGGTAAGCCGGTAGGCAATAACTTCTACACCCGCTGCGATTGCCGCTGTTGCGGCCGCCCATAACAGGGCCTTACCGAACGGCACAGTGGCATCGTTAGCTCGTGGTGCTTCCCTCCCCGTAAACCCGCGATAACTAGAAGTTATGACTTTGCGGACAATCATCGTGGCACCAATTGCGACTATGGGTGCAATTAGGTGCACGATGGGATTGACTTGGGCTTCGGGGGCGAGAGCCTCTTGCTCGGTCATTTGCTCTCCAGATGGGTTAGCGAACATGTGATCATGCTAGCCAATCGACGCGGTCGGCATTAATGCGACCGCAAGTTCGGCTGGGTTCTTGGTGGTGAGCAGCCATCCCGGGTGTGGGTCAGCGTCATCTGTCAGGGCGATGAGCACCCCACCGCGGGCATGCCAAGGGCGCAGCACCATGAAGCGCTCTGCCACGTGCTGCGCAGCTCGCATTTGATCACCGTTTAAAACCTCGATTCCCCCAAGAAATTCGCGGGCGATCCGGGCACGACCAGCACCGAGGGCGTGATCACTCACCGTTATTACCGGCGACCAAAACGTCAACCCAGCAACACACAGGACACTTAGCCCGAAGAAAGTTAGCCAGCCGTAAATAGCTAAATAGGCAGCGCCCACGGCGACCGACAGCATGGCAGCGAGCGCCAACACCACAAGATAAACCCAAATCGATGGGAGCAGTCTTTCGCGGTAAGTCACGTTGGGGGCTTTCATGCTCCGAGTCTGCCATGTATCGACGGCGGTAGAGTCCGCGTATGCGCTCAACCCAGTTACCTGATGGCGCCACGATGCCAGAGCGGCTGGCGAGCGCTCCTGAGCCCGGTGAATCAATTCCCTCGCATTACCGTTGGTGCTTCGGGTGCGGAGTCGATCACCCGACCGGTCTGCACATGCACATCACCGCCGGTGAGGGGCTCGCTGTCACCGGTAATTTCACGGTCACCGAACATCACCAAGGAGCACCCGGTCTGGCCCACGGCGGCTTGCTCTCAGCGGCGATTGACGAAGTACTCGGATCATTAAACTGGTTGCTGGGCGAACCGGTGGTCACCGCTGCCCTAACTATGCAGTTCCTTCGACCAGTACCTGTTGGTTCGATACTGCATATCGAGGCTCAAGTAACCGGAGTAGTGCGACGCAAGGTCTACACCGCCGCCGTCGGGCGACTCTCGGATGCCAAGGGTGCGATCGCGGTCGCGGCGTCGGCGCTATTCGTGCAAGTCCCAATTGAGCACTTCATGAAGTTTGGCAACAAAGAACAGATCGATCTGGCGATTGCCGACCGGGCGTCCGGTGGCCCATCATGGCGAACCGGCGGCCACGAAGTTGAGGTAAACCCATGAGCTATGACGTTCGGTTACTCATCACCCGCCTTGACCCTGACCTGCCATTGCCCGCATATGAGCACCCCGGTGACGCAGGCTTAGACCTTCGCGCGCGAACAGCGGTACGTCTTGATCCGGGCCAGCGGGCTTTGGTGCCAACCGGAGTGTCGATCGCATTGCCCCCGGGGTTTGCCGCGTTCGTTCACGCACGTAGCGGTCTAGCGCTTCGGGCCGGGCTAGGTGTGGTAAACGCCCCGGGCGTCATCGACGCTGGGTATCGCGGCGAGATCGGTGTGATTTTGATCAACCACGACAGGGCTAACGCCATCGAGGTGGCTCGGGGCGACCGCATTGCCCAATTGGTCGTGCATCAGGTCGCACATGCGCTCGTCGATGAAGTAGCCGAATTACCGGGCAGCCACAGAGGCGTGGGTGGATTTGGATCAACCGGGGGCCACGCGGGTACGGTGTCGTCATGAGTTCGCGCGAGTTTGGCCCATGGGATGAAGCGGAGATCGATTTTTCGGACGGTATCGAAAGACTTGATCTGGGCGGCTTACTAGTCAAGGCCACCCCGGGTGTTGATGTGCAAGTTCAGGCAGATGAGGCCACCGGCGCCGTCACGCAATTAACATTTGCGCAACCTGGTGCCGCCGTCCAGGTCCAGCCATATGCCGCCCCCAAATCAGGTGGCATGTGGCAGGACGTGCGAGGTCAAATCAAGAGTTCGATCACCAAGAGTGGCGGATTGGTTGAAGAGGTGAACGGCACTTTTGGGGTTGAATTGCAGGCCCAGGTAACCGGTGACGACGGCAAGATGCAGCCCGCTCGGTTTGCCGGGATCGATGGCACCCGCTGGTTCTTGCGTGCGGTATTCCTTGGGGCGGCGGCCAAGCCCGGCCCGGGGGCAGACATTCTTGAAGGGCTAGTTCGTGACTTAGTCGTAGTGCGCGGCGGTGATGCCATGCCGGTTGGTGCACCTATCCCGATGAAATTGCCCAATTCGCCCGCATCCCATTCGGCCCCGGCGGTGCTGCCCGATGGTCGTCCGATTCTTGCCCCATTTATCCGCGGGCCAGAGTTAACCGAGACCCGTTAGCGCGGCAGGTGCCCGCTCAAATTGGGTGTGGGGTTAATCTGTTCAGGTGATTGCACAGGCCAAGTGGTGGCGGCGTTGGACTCAAAGCCAGACCGATGTCGAAGCAGCCGAACTTCAAGATGAGATGCGCGAGGAGGGTGTGGTACCAATTCGCGACTGCAACCACGGGGCCCTAGTTTGCGTTGCCGGCACGGTCCGGGTGGTGACATTGCGGCCAAAGCAGCTCACCCCAGCTCTAGAAATCGAACTCTATGACGGCTCCGGATACCTCACCGTGATTTGGCTCGGGCGCCGCCGCATCTCCGGCATCACCACCGGGCGCCGCATGACTATTTCGGGACGGTTGATCTGCTCACCCGATGCCCGCGTTGTGTACAACCCCAACTATGAGCTCCTCCCGATGGCGGTTTAATCATGAGCGAGCCATCGGAATCGAATGCACCCGACTCGAATCTGGGTGCGCATGAGACAAAGGCCGACGTGCGGGCCGAGACGGTACTGCTGGAGCGGGCCATCGGTGGCTGGCGCGGCATCATCGACTCGGGGGTCCCGACGGCGGTATTTGTTGTGGCCTATTTGGTAAGCGGGCAAAATCTGGGTTGGTCCGTGGGTGCAGCAGTTGCTGCCGGGTTGTTGATCATGATCTGGCGCCTGTTACGCCGCGAACCACTTCAACAAGTCCTGGCAGGGTTCGCCGGGGTACTTGTCTCCGCATTGGTGGCCAAGTGGACCGGGCGTCCCGAAGCTTATTTTCTCCCCGGGTTCTTACAAAACTTGGCATACGGGTTGGCGTTTCTCGTTTCAATAATCATCGGCTGGCCCCTGCTTGGGGTGATTCTGGGATATTTCACCGGGGAGGGCACCACCTGGCGGCAAGATAGACCACTTCGTCGCATATACGCTGCCGCATCGTGGATTTGGGTGGCGCTATTTTTCGGGCGTCTAGTGGTGCAAGTACCGCTCTACCTGCTGGGAGCGGTCGGGGCACTGGGGGTTGTCAAGATTTTGATGGGGATTCCGCTTTACATTGCGGCGGCTTATTTCACCTATCGGTTGCTCGGGCCTATTTGGACCGAAAAGCGGGCCGCGAAAAGTAAGTGACGGGCCTCAAACCTAATGGGCGGTGCCGAGCATGTTTTGCAGTGCGGGTTCTTGATCAGGTGCGGTGACGAATAACAACTCGTCGCCGGCGTCAAGTGGATCATCGGCGGATGGCGCAAATACTCGTGAACCGCGCACTATCGCAACAAGTGCGGTGTCGGGGGGCCAAGCTTGATCCCCAACACGTTTTCCGACAACGGGTGAATCTGCTGACAAAGTGAGCTCGACAAGATCTGCGTTACCTTGCCGGAAACTAAACAGCCTTACTAGGTCTCCAACACTGACGGCTTCGTCTACCAAGGCCACTAGCATGCGCGGCGTTGAGACGGCAACATCAACGCCCCATGAATCGTCGAACATCCATTCATTCTTTGGATGGTTCACCCGTGCTATCACCCGCGGAACTCCGTATTCGGTCTTGGCTAAAAGTGAAACAACCAGGTTCACTTTGTCATCACCGGTAGCGGCGACAACCACCTGACATTCGGATAGCTTGGCATGATCAAGTGCTGAGATTTCGCAAGCGTCAGCGACGAGAAAGTCAGCGCCATCAACAGATCCCGGGCGCACGGCATTTGGGTCGCGGTCGATGAGAAGAACCGTGTGTCCTCGGCCTAAAAGCTCTTTGGCAATTGATCTACCGACTTTGCCAGCTCCGGCAACCGCGATTTTCATGATGGGCCCTCCGGGCCGGTCTCAACGATGTTCTCGACACGGTCGCGGTCAGCGACCAGATACAAAGCGTGGATGATGTCACCATCTTGAACCACCGTCTCCGGTTTCGGAAGTATCGCGGCGCCGAAGCGGGTGATGAACCCCACGCGGGCACCGGATGCC
>JBAXHK010000143.1:0-4893 GCA_037138935.1 Actinomycetes bacterium | reverse complement strand
CGGGCCAAGTCAGCTCCCCTTCAAAATACGGCCTTCGAGTCGGTGGAAAACCACCGAGCCCGTAATAAAAACGATCACCGTAACTCCTAGTGAAATACCGTAATGCGGAATCGACTCAATTTCGGTCGGCCAAAAACCAATGCGGTACAAGCCCAACACTCCGACCAGTGGATTAAACGCCGCAAGAAATTGTGCTCCCGCTGGAATATTGGCAACCGAGTACAAAACGGGCGAAAGATAAAATGTCGCTCGCAGCACTATTCGCACAATCCGAGCTAGGTCGGGGATGACCGCTACCCCAGCAGATATCAACATCGCTAATCCGTACATCAAGAAGAACTGGACGATGATCCCGACAGGGAAAAGCAAAATTAGCGGCCCGGGTAGCGTGCGCGTGACGAGCATTGCGATCAAAATCACGGGCAGCGACAGCAGGTACTCGGCCATGGATACCAGCACAACTCTCATTACCCAGATTCTCGTGGGCAGCAGACTCATCCTCAAGAGCGCCGGGTTGCGCCTAAACGTCTTAGCCGCCCCTGACACCCCCTTCGAAAACCACCACCAGGGCAAAATCGCCACCGCGAGGAACAGGAAGTACGGCTGCAGACCTAACTGGCGCCCGCCCAGGAGTTGGGTGAAGACAAACCACAGCACCAAGGCCATGCCTAGGGGCTCCATGAGGGTCCACAGGTAGCCCAGCCGGAACTTCGTGTACTGCTTTTGTAGATCCCGAAGGACCAACATGCGGAGCACCTGACGATGCTCCCAGAAAGTACGCACCCCGTTACGATAGGCCAGTGTCTGCAGAATCCGCATTTATGCTCCAGACCAAGCGCGTTTCGCGGTCGCTGAGCCGCCGCCTGCGCGATTTCGGGGCGGTCCAGCCCGAAGGCTTCGATCTAAGCAACGTCCCCACTTCAGATATCGCAATCCACTTTGCCGACGGACCCCCAAAGCTCTACCAGTTGACCCAGTGGCTACCCATCTTCGAGGCAAGCACGACCGAACGCACCATCGTCGTGGTGCGCCAGATCGAAACTTTTCAAGCCCTGCAGGGCGCCACCTCATTGCCTATCTTGTTGGTGCCAACCTACGAAGACCTCATGGCCCTTTATGATCGCGCTGATTTCCACGCGGTCATGTACGTCAACAACGGATTCACCAACTTTCAATCCCTCGCTTTTCAGCAGGCGGTGCATATTCATCTGAACCATGGTGAGAGCGACAAAATCTGCATGGTGAGTAACCAAGCCAAGGCTTACGACAAAGTTTTCGTCGCCGGGCCGGCCGCCGTTCGCCGGCACGCCGCTGCCATAACCTGGTTCGACATCACGCACCTAGCCCGGGTCGGTAGGCCGCAGCTCGATCTTCCGGTTCCAAATCCACTTGCTGAGTTCTCCGGCACCACCATCACGTACGCGCCCACTTGGGAAGGCGAGGATGACGCGAATAACTACACATCGGTCGACGTTTACGGCCCTAGCATTATTTCCGCAGCGCTAACCCTGACCAATTGTCGAGTCATCTACAAGCCACATCCGCGGGTCGCGGACTCCGATAATGCGGCGGTGAAAGCCAGCCACCGCAAAATCCTAACCCTGCTCAATAATGCGAACTCCCACGATCCGAACGCTGGCCACCGAGTAATGCTTGACGCAAACGTGCTCGGAATTATTCGCGGAACTGACCTGTTGATAGCTGATGTTTCAAGTGTGACGCTGGATCACCTATACCTGCGCCCTCAGGCTCCAATCGTGCTTTGTGATCGCCGAACCAATCGCGCGCAACTACTGATGGATACCCCAGTAGCAGCCGGTGCGCATATCTTGGACCAGGACACCATCGCAACTTTGGCAACCGACCTCGCCGATATCATTTCGAATGACCAGCAGGAAGCCGCGCGCGGAGAGCTCCGCGACTTTTATTTTGACGGTTTAGAGCCGGGGCAAAGCACCGAGAGATTCTGGCAACAGACCCGGTTTGAAATAAGCGAGCACGACCGCGCCCTGCAAGAGTTGAGCAGGGTTCGGCAAATATCAGAAGGAGCAGCATGACCGTGCATACGGTGATTTTGGCTGCCGGAATGGGCACTCGCTTGGGTAAGCCCTGGCCGAAGCCCCTGACACCGCTTATCGATGGTCGTACCATCATGCGCCAGCAGCTTGACAACCTAACCACCGTATTTGGTGACAACTTGCGCGTCACCACTGTCGTCGGTTTCAAACTTGAGTTAATCCTCGAAGCATTTCCGAATGTTTCATATATCTACAATGAGAGCTACGACCAAACCAATACCAATCGGAGCCTACTCAAAGCGCTGCGCCTGGCACCTCCAGGCGGTGTGCTCTGGATGAATGGCGACGTGGTGTTCGACTCTGAGGTGCTGGTGCGCGCCCAAGAACTTATTGATACTGATCAATCTTTTATCTGCGTCAATACCTCCGCGGTAGGCGACGAGGAAGTCAAATACACCATCGATGATCATGGGTTTGTCGCGTTGCTCTCAAAACAGGTGAACAATGCCCTTGGTGAGGCTGTCGGGATTAATTACGTGAGTGGCAGTGACCGGGCGAATTTAATCCTTGGTCTGGCCGCATGCGAAGACTCTGACTACTTTGAGCGCGGAATTGAAATAACGATCGCTCAGGACGGCACCAAGGTTATCCCGCTTGACATCACCGATCTATTCGCGGTTGAGGTTGATTTCGAAGAGGATCTCTCCCGCGCTAATGCGCACTTGTGACCTCGGCAATTAGTGACTCCCACTGATCTAACACCTGCGGTGCCTGTAGATACGCAACCGAGGTGCGAGCTGCGGCTCCAAGGGATTGGCGCAGTTCTATCGAGTCCATTACTCGCGCTAGCTGCTCCGCGAAATTGCCGGCATCTCCTCGAACCGCCAGCAACCCGTTAACCCCATCGCGAATAAGTACCCGAACACCCGGCGCGCAATCAGCCGCGACCACCGGGAGGCCACATGCCATCGCCTCAGCCAACACCAGCGGAAAACCTTCGGTTAGTGAAGGTAGCGCCAATACATCGGACTCGAGCAACACCCGCGCTGGATCTTCCACCGGGGGTCGAAAGAAGACTCGTTGGCCCGCGGGGCCTAGGGCGCCCGCCTGCGCTCGTAGAGTCCCTTCGAGCCGGCCGGTTCCGATGAATTGCAGCTGCCACCCCGCAAAACGCTGATCAAGTCGGCTCCATGCATCCAATAAAATTTCCGGGCCTTTTTCAGCCGATAGCCGGCCCAGGTAGGTCAGGGTTTGGCCGCGCAACTTAGCCGTTTCAACCGGCCAAAATGAAAGCGGGTTTGGTAGCCAACACACATTTCGCAAACCGGCATCGGCAAATTGTGCGGCATCCTCGGCGGTGAGCAAAGCCACGGTACTTACGTCCTGATAATTTCGTAGCGCCCGACGCAGATCGCGGCCACTTGCTGCCGCCTCGAAGGATGCGTGATATTGACCTACGACTTTCCAGTTGTTATAGCCAGCCGCGCGCAAATACTCCATGGCCCAAAGTTGGGCGCAGATGATCACACCGGGTGGACCGCTCGAGAGAATCTCGCGGAGGCGCTCTATAGCCGCGGCCCGCAGGCGCGCACGATTGGCTTGTCGCTTACGTACCTGCGGCCGGTACTTGCCCAACGGGCCTGATGGCGCAATCGGTGGCGGCCAATTTTCACTCATCAAAGTCGTGGATTGGTAGGCCGGACCAATTTCATATCGATGCTTTTGCGGGTGGGGTACCACACCGACTAGTTCGATTGGATACCCACGAAGCGCTAAGCCTTGAGCTAATACATGAACAACGCGTTGTGCGCCACCAAGTTCATCGATGTTGTTGGCGATGATGACTACGCGGGGCTTAGCCACGGCCACCGCCAAGTATTCGAGCGATGCTGAGCTGTGCACGAGATGGGCTGGAGCGCCACGCGATGGTGCCTCGGCGACTTGGGTAAATCGTCAGGCCATTCGCGCGGCCAAAGAAACGGCCGGGCCAGGCCATTACAAACATCGGTTCGCTCATTTGCCCAATATGCACGGTTCGAACATTTACCTCGGTCTCAGTTTGTAACTCCACCCCGAACACCCCACGCTGGCCAATCCGAGCCCGGTCCAGGCCGGTCGCTGCGAAGGCCCCTGTCGCCCGCCATTGCCATTTATTGACGTCAACTTGCTCCCAGGCGATTGGCAACCTGGCGAGCACCACATTTGCGCCTTGCAGCATGACAAAGTTCGCGGTCACTACTTTGCTGAACATGCCGAAGGGATCAACGGTGCTACCACTTAGCGTTACTTCGTCGCCAGTTACAGCAAAATCCATGAGCAGATGACAAAGACGCTGGCGGGCAAATGGCTCGGCTTGCAGGCCCAAAGCTGTTACCTCTCGCCACCAACGCGCATCGTGGCCCAGCAGTGCTGGCTCAACCAAATCAGTAGGGGCTCCCCAATACTGCCGCTCACCTTCGTCGGTGATCGGTACGTCAATTACATATGTCCAACGCAAATAACGCATGACGTTACGTATGCCCGCAATGTCACCGCGCAATAGACATCCCACAGCCACCCTGTTAATCGGTGGGATTTCACTGATCAAGTTCACGCCAATGTCGCGCACATATTCGGCCAAGACCTCAACGATAGGTGCGGCGTCTTCATCATTGACCAGCAACACCGCTGCCAACGAAACAGGTAAATCGTGGGTGAGGAATTTGCTGCCCTTGATCGCCATCAGGCCTGGCAGCTCAAGCCCGGTTAGGTACGTGTCAATTCGCCTGTTTATTTCGATGCGATTTTTGACGTTACGCAGCTCGGTCCGGCGCTGGGTAATTGACTGCTGGTTGGATTCGGCCGCCACATTCCATCGGTATGTGGTTTCGGGGAT
>JBAXHK010000142.1:0-4918 GCA_037138935.1 Actinomycetes bacterium | reverse complement strand
AATTCAGGTGCGTCAAACCAAGGCTTAACCGAATCAGGGATGTGAGTTGACATAGCCGGCAGTCTAGATCTAGGCGTCAGTCTCGACGACACTGGCAATGGCCATCGCCGCCAACCCCTCGCCGCGGCCGGTTAGCCCAAGGCCGTCGGTGGTGGTGCCGGCGACATGCACCGGGGCACCGATCGCGGCCGAAAGTACATCTTGGGCTTCTTGGCGCCGAACACTTACGCGCGGTTGATTGCCGATAATTTGCACACTCGCGTTGCCGATAACGAATCCTGACTTACGCACCAACCCAGCGACCTCCGATAACAAGGTCACCCCGGATGCGGACGAGTACTTCGGATCCTCCGTGCCGAATACTGATCCCAGGTCACCCAGGCCGGCAGCACCCAAAAGGGCATCACAAATTGCATGTGCTGCAACATCGGCATCTGAGTGCCCGCTCAGGCCAATGGCATCAGGCCAAAATAAACCAGCAAGCCATAGCGGCCTGCTTGAATCGAATGCGTGTACGTCAACCCCTATGCCCACCAAAGGGATCGACAAGTTTCGATGACTAGACGGCACCCGAAGCCCGCCGCTTCGCTAGTACCGCTTCGGCCAAAATTAGGTCTATCGGCCGCGTGACTTTGAAAGCTTCCTCGTGCCCCGCAATCACGTGCACTGTTACCCCCATTCGCTCGACCATGCCAGCATCGTCAGTAATTACAGTTTCATCGATGTCCAAAGCGGCATGCGCCGCTTGCAGAACCTCGCGCGCGAAGCCCTGTGGTGTTTGGATAGCGCGTAGTGAAGACCGCGGCGGTGTCGCAATGACATCCGAGTTAGCGTTAACCTCTTTTACCGTATCGACCATCGGCACCCCTGGCACCACCGCAAGGTGGCCTTGCCGCACCGCCGCGACAACAGCACTTACCAACTCCGGCGGCACCAGCGGGCGGGCTGCATCATGAACGAGCACCACATCAACGTCAGCGGGAAGACCAATCAAAGCCCGCGCAACAGACTCTGGTCGAGTGTCGCCGCCGGCAACGACACTGACATCGGCGTTGAACTGCTGCTGCACCAGCAATGCACTAACTTCGTCAACACTTTCGGCCGGCACTGCGACAATAACTAGATCAACCGCGCGCGACTCGGTGAGTGCGTTGACGGCGTGCACAAACATCGGCACACCAGCGAGTTGCCGCAATGCTTTTGGAGTACCTGGGCCAAGACGCTCACCCCGACCTGCCGCCGGTACTAGCGCAGCGGTGCGCCCCACCTAGATCACCACCGGCTAAGAAGCTAGGACCTCGTCGAGGATCGCCTCGGCATTGTCCTCATTAGTCTTCTCGGCAAGGGCAAGTTCACTCACCAGGATCTGCCGGGCTTTGGCCAGCATGCGCTTCTCGCCAGCGGACAGGCCACGCTCGCGTTCACGGCGCCAAAGATCGCGGACCACCTCGGCCACCTTGATGACATCGCCTGAGGCGAGTTTCTCGAGATTTGCCTTATAGCGGCGCGACCAGTTGGTCGGCTCTTCGGTATAAGGCTGGCGCAGAACGTTAAAGACACGTTCTAGGCCCTCGGCGTTAACGACATCGCGGACACCGACTAAATCGACGTTGTCGGAGGGGACGCGAACGGTCAAATCACCCTGAGCCACCCGCAAAACCAGGTACTCACGGTCCTCGCCTTTTATCGTCCGGATCTCAACAGCCTCAATGAGTGCCGCGCCGTGATGTGGATAGACGACGGTGTCACCGACGCTGAACGCCATAGAAAAAGCCCCTCTCGAAGGCCCTGAGAATACCACGCGCGCAACCAGCCGATTTGCTCCGCTACCCTCCTGCCTGTGACCCCTTCTTTGCGCCTGATGCGCACCACCCGCCCCGCCTTGGTCTTAGCGACGATCGCAATCGCCCTCTCAGGCACCTTAAGCGGGTGCTACAGCGGGTTTAAGGCAAATACCAATGAGCAGAGCCTCACCAACTCCGGTGATGGCACCCAGGCTCAGATCGGGCAGATTCGCATCGAGAATGCCACGTTGGTTCTTGGCCCCGATGGTTCCAGCACCGCGACCCTCCTGACCACCTTGGTTAATCAAGGTGACACCGCTGACTCACTTATTGGCCTAGAGATCAACAAGATGCCGGTTTATGTCACACCCGGGGGTGGCGAACTTGCCGCCGGGGCAGCCGTCTCTTTCGGATTCAACAGTTCGGTTTGGATCAATTCGTATGAATTCACCGCACCCGTCAGCACCTACGTTCCAGTGAAAATACAATTCCGCGACGCCGGTATCGTGACGATGAGCGTGCTAACCGTGCCACCGGCTGGTATCTACCAGGGAATCGCTCCTAGCCCGGCGACTTTGCCACCGGCTAGCTAGTTCTCCATCTTGTAGCCGAGGCCGCGCACAGTTAGTAAGTGCACGGGATTGGCCGGATCTTCTTCAATCTTGGCCCGAAGTCTCTTCACGTGGACATCTAGGGTTTTGGTGTCGCCGACGTAGTCGTGGCCCCACACCCGGTCAATTAACTGCGACCGAGTTATAACTCGGCCACTGTTACGGACTAGAACTTCCAGGAGATCAAACTCTTTCAGGGGCATTGCGACCATCTCACCGCGCACGCTGACAATGTGACGGTCGATATCCAATCGCACCGGCCCAGCCTCGACCACCAGCGGGAGCATTTCTTCAAAGTCACCTTGACGGCGCAGGACTGCGCGGACTCGAGCGAGTAACTCACGCGAAGAGAACGGTTTGGTCACATAGTCATCGGCGCCAAGCTCGAGCCCAACAACTTTGTCGACTTCGCCATCCTTTGCGGTAACCATAATGATCGGCACCAGTGACTTGGTACGTATCTGTCGGCACACCTCGGTGCCTGAAACTCCCGGCAGCATGAGATCCAGCAGGATCAGGTCGGCACCATTTTTATCAAACTCTTCTAATGCTTTGTGACCATCACCTGCAACCGCTACCTCATAGCCTTCGCGGCGCAGCATGAACGAAAGCGCCTCCGAGAATGACTCCTCATCTTCTACGACCAATATCCGAGTCACGAGCCCACCTCTTCTTCGGGAATAGCCACAGCATCCCATGCGAACTCATCCGTGGCTCCAGATTGTTGAACAATATAGGCCGGCAATCGCAGAGTGAAGCTCGATCCGACGCCAACTTCAGACCACACGGTGCATTCGCCGCCATGGTTTTGGCAGACGTGCTTCACGATCGCCAACCCAAGGCCTGTGCCACCGGTTACGCGCGAGCGAGCCGGGTCGACGCGGTAGAACCTCTCGAATACGCGATCAAGCTCATGTGAAGGGATCCCGATCCCTTGATCCTTGACGATGATCTCGATTAGGCCTCCAACCACTCGCGTATCAACAGCCACTTTTGTTGAATTGGGCGAATAAGCAATGGCGTTGGCCAGCAGATTGCGAACGGCTGTCTGGATTTGGCTGAGATCGCCGTAAACGGTTCCATCACTATTTATGGATTCGATGAACTCAATTTCGCTAATGGCAGCAATGGTGCGCACCTCATCGATCGCACGATTGACAATCTCATCGACGTTTATTACCTGAGCATGAGTTAGCGGATCATCTCCCTGCAATCGCGAGAGGTCGATTACGTCCTGAATTAGATTTCCGAGACGCCCAGCTTCAATTTGCATGCGCTCAGCAAAATGACGTACCTGCCCGGCGTCATCACTCGACGCAAGTACCGCTTCAGCCAAGAGCGCAAGTGCTCCAACGGGAGTCTTGAGCTCATGACTCACATTGGCGACGAAATCTCGACGTACCGCATCAACTTTGCGCTCTTCGGCCAAGTCATCGATTAGAACGAGCAGAGCGCCGGTGCCCAGGGCCGCCACCCGCACTCGCAACTCGAGTAGTTCACGACCAAGTGGTGGCCGGCGCACTCGCATTTCTTGCTCGCGCGGAGTGTTGTCCTCCATCACCCGCTCAATCAGGTGCGAGATATCGGGGATAGTGACTAAATTTCGGCTCACCAGGCCCAGCGCCATGCTGCGGGAGCTGGCCCGGAGCACCGCACCATCGGGGGCTACCACTATCGATGCGGATGGGAGCACACTAAGTACACGCACGACTTCCTCGGGCACACCCATCAGCGGATGGCGATGGGATGCCGTGGCGAGGCGCGGGGTACCCGCCACCGGAACCACACGTTGACCTGCCACGCTAGCAGGATAGGCCGTAATCGCCCAAGAAACGAATATGGCGGCCACCGGTCGTCTTTAGTTCGCGCAGCATTAACCTCGGACGCGAATAATTAACCTTTTAGCCTCCTTCAGTTCACCCTTGCGGCACAAATCCGATCGACCCCTTACGCTAAGTGTCCGAACGCGCAGGGCGCCACCACGAACCAGGAGGAAAGCGATGGCAACCGCCAACCAAGAGCCTCTGACACTGGTCAATAACGACCTCGTGGCCATCACAACTCTGGTTGGCTCTGCGATGAACCTGGCAACGAAATCCCTGCTCGACGCAGATTTATCGTTGGCCGAGAAAGTAATCCAAGCGGACGCCAACATCGACGCCTTGTGCAGCGCCGTGGAGGATCGGTGCTTGGAACTAATGGAAGACAAGCGGCCAACCGGCAGTGAGCTGCGCACTATTATTGGGGCACTGCGAATTGCTGCCTCACTCGAGCGCATGGGAGATCTCGCCGAACACGTAGCTAAGCAAGCAAGAATGCGATACCCAAATGCAGCAGTACCCCAAGACCTCCGCGCGACCTTCGCGATAATGGGTGGTGTAGCCGAGGCCATTGTTTCTAAATCCGGCGCAATAATCGCCACCAAAGATGTTTCCTTGGCGAGTGAAATCGCGGGCCACGATGCTGAAATGGACTTTCGTCACCGTGAACTCTTCACCATTGTGCTGTCACCATCTTGGGTGC
>JBAXHK010000141.1:0-4965 GCA_037138935.1 Actinomycetes bacterium | reverse complement strand
ACATAACACTCTGTAATTGCGCATCCTGTGTTGCCAGTGCAATTGTTATAACACCGTCGACTCGTCGATTCAGCCGTGGTGCAACGAGGTTACGCGACACCGGGCTAGCTTCGTCACCAACACTAATCAGAAGTAAATCCATTCCGGCCTGCTGCAGAACGGCTTCAATACCTGAAAGTACGGTGGAGAAATACCAGCCGGCCACCTGCGGTGTTACTACTCCAATGCTGCCGGTACGGCCACTCGCTAATCGTGAGGCACTAGGGGAGATCACATAGTCCATCGAAAGCGCAACCGCTTTGACCTTGGCTCGTGTTTCTTCATCAACATTTTGTAGGCCGCGAAGGGCGCGTGACACCGTTGCGGTTGAAACCCCAGCCGCCTCTGCCACATCTCGAATTGTTATGGTCATATTCACCCCCCTTCAGCTGCAAGCTAGTTATCTTGCAATGCCAACGTGTAAACGATGCCATCTAAGATATCGGTTTCGGACACGACCACCTCGGTGCTACCCGTAGCCCGCACAATCGCCCGAAGCACCAGTGCGCCTGCCCCGATAACGTCAACGCGGCCCGGGTGCATGAAAGGCAATTCAGCTCGGTTCGCCTTGGTCATGGCGAGTAAACGCGCCGTGACTTCCTCCACTTGCGCAGCGGTAATGATGGAGCCGTGCAACAACGCCGGGTCGTATTCGGGTAGTTCAAAGGCCATTGCCGCAACGGTTGTTACTGAACCAGCGAGCCCTACCAAACTGAAAGCGTGATCGAACGGCACCGCGGCTCGGACCGCATCAAGTGCCTTCGCAAGATCAGTTTCAGCGGCCGCGATCTGCTCAGGAGTCGCTGGATCACTAAGCAAGTGGCGTTCAGCAAAACGCACACAGCCGATATCGACACTGATTCGGTTGGTGGGTTTCGCCGCTCCCAAGACAAACTCGGTGGAACCACCACCGATGTCGACAACAAGCGCCGGTAGTTTAACTAAACCTTCAGGTAAACCTCTAATTGCGCCCATAAATGAAAGTTCAGCTTCTTCATCACCACTGATGACATCAGGCTCAATTCCAATGCGAAGGCGCACCCCGGCCACAAACTCCTCGCGGTTTCGCACATCTCGACTTGCTGAAGTCGCAACAAATCTAATCTGCTCAATACTCGATTGCTCAATTAAATCTGCGTACTCATCTAGCGCAGCAAATGTTCGCGCTAGTGCCTCGGTTGAAAACTCACCGCTGCGATCAACCCCCTCACCCAAGCGCACAATCCGCATGAGACGCACCTGCTCATGCAATACCCCTGCGTAATCAACGTCGGCTATGAGTAACCGAATCGAATTGGTCCCGCAATCAATGGCGGCCAAACTCATAGTTGGTCACCGCACGGATTCGCGCTCCACCAAGGAGGCAGGGCCGCCAGCACCTCATCACCAAGTGGGTTGACCCCGGGGCCGGATGCCAAAGAGTGTGCCGCGAGAACGTGTAAGCATTTAACCCGGTTCGGCATGCCCCCGGCGCTAATACCAGCCAACTCAGCCACCTCGTCAATTGCTAAACGATCAGCCAAGTATTGATCGTGGGCGGCGGCATATTGCCCCGCCAATTCTTGGTCTGTTGCTAGCCGTTGCTCCATCGTGCGCATCAGGCCACTTGCTTCGAGGGTCCCGATCGCACCGGCTAGCCGCGGGCAGGTGGCGTAATACAAAGTAGGAAACGGGGTGCCATCATCAAGGCGTGGCGTAGTTCGAACGACATCAGGGGCACCACATGGGCAGCGGTGCGCAACCTGCATTTCGCCACGCGGTGCGCGACCTAATTGCACCTCGACTAAGTCAATATCTCGCCCAGATGCCGGCTCCATGGAGGAGGTGGTCATTTGAAGAACCTATCCACCCCGGCCAGCAGCCAGGTCGCGTAGTCGCGCTGCCCGGCAGTCGATTCCATCAGAGCGGCATCTTTCTTGTTCCGCATATTGCCCACTTCAACTATGACCGTGGGCACATCGCTGAAATTCAAAGTTGACTGTTCGCGGCTCACCATGCGCTGCCCAGCAATATAGGTTGATGGTGGAGCCCCGGCCGCCTTCATCCCGGCGATCATGTCAGCGGCTAACCTCCTGTCGACTTCAATCACGTCATCGGTCCAGCCTTTGATACGAACCGGCTCGATCACAAAGAAACCACGGCCACCTGACGGCCCACCATCGGCATGGATGCTGACCATGGCATCTGCTTTTGCGGCGTTGGCTATACCAGCCCGATCCCAAACGCACGGACCCCATTTTGATCGGGAGTTGGAATCGCGCGTGAAAACCACCGTTGCGCCTTGCGACTCCAGCAGCTGCCGTAGTTGCTTGGCGATCTTCCAGTTCAAGGTGGCCTCTGGGAACCCGGCGTTAGTCGCAGTTCCGGTTGTATTGCAGCCCTTAACTATGGCCCCATTGAACTTGGTGGCATTGATCTCGTCGGCGAATTCTGGTGCACCATTGCCCAACTGATGGCCCGGATCAATCACGATGGTCTTTCCACTAAGTGGGCCTTCGAGCGCCTGCGCACTAGGTGTAGTACTAAAGGAAATGCCTAGCGCTATCAGCGCGGCAATTACTAGGCGTTTCACAAGATGAGAAGCATTCGGCTATTGCCCAAAGTGTTTGGTTTAACACGCTCAAGATCAAGGAACTCCGCCACGCCCTCGTCGTAGGACTGCAAAAGTTGCTCAAAAATGGCGTGCTCAACGGGTGCACCTTCAATTTCGGCAAAGCCGTGTTGGCTGAAGAATTCGGTCTCAAAGGTGAGGCAAAATACCCTTTTAATACCAAGGTTTCTGGCTCGCTCCAACTGCGCACTCAGAATTTTCGACCCGACACCACTTCGCCGATAATCCGGATGCACGGCCAAGGTGCGAACCTCGGCGAGATCCTCCCACATCACATGCAAAGCACCGCAGCCAACAACTTCGTCACCGGCGTCCGCTACGAGAAACTCCTGAACATCTTCATAGAGTGTGACGGTCGCCTTAGAAAGCAAGCGACCATTTGGTGCGTATGCGTCAACCATGCCACGGATGGCCCGAACATCACCGGTTTGAGCAGGGCGGATTAGCACGCTAGCTCCCTAATCTTTCGGGCTTTACAAGCGGGAACAAAATAGTCTCACGAATACCCAAGCCCGTAAGTGTCATGAGCAAGCGATCAATGCCCAAACCCACCCCACCGGTGGGCGGCATCCCGTGCTCAAGGGCGCGCAAGAAATCTTCGTCAAGTTGCATAGCCTCCGCATCGCCACGCGCACCGAGTGCCGCCTGCTCGGTAAGCCGCTGGCGTTGAATTACAGGGTCTACAAGTTCCGAGTAGCCGGTGGCTTGTTCGTAGCCATTGATATACAAATCCCATTTTTCTACCTTGCCGGCGTCGGTGCGATGGTCACGCACTAACGGTGAAGTGTCTACCGGGAAATCCATCACGAATGTTGGTCGACCTTTAAAGCTATCGATGACATAGTGCTCAAATAGCTCTTCGACTAGCTTTCCGGCTACCGCGGTAGGTTCTACTGAAATGCCAACTGCATCACACCAGCTTTGGAGTTGCTCACGCGAGGTCTCGGGTGTTACTTGGGTACCAACCGCAGCCGAAACTGATTCATAAAGTGAAACCTCGGGCCAGTCCCCCGATAGATCATGCACAGAGCCGTCTGGATGCGTCACCTGCTCACTGCCAAACGCGGCCAGGGCCGCAGCCTGAATTAGCTCGCGCGTGATGGTAGCCATAACCCGGTAGTCGGCGTAGGCCTCGTAGAACTCGAGCATGGCGAATTCGGGTGAATGGGTGGAGTCGGCTCCTTCATTACGGAAATTTCGGTTGATTTCATAAACCCTCTCGAGCCCACCAACTACCGCGCGCTTAAGGAACAACTCCGGAGCAATGCGCAAGAACAACTGCAGGTCAAATGCATTCGAGGTAGTGACAAATGGTCGCGCGGTCGCACCACCGTGCATGGTCTGCAGCATTGGAGTTTCGATCTCCAGATACCCACGAGCATCTAGTGACTTCCGGATCGCCGCAACGGTCGATACCCGCGTTCGAGCAATCTGCCGCGCCTCTGGGCGCACGATTAAATCGACATAGCGCTGCCGCACCCGAGTTTCTTCGCTCAGTGGCTTATGGGCTACCGGTAGTGGGCGCAGCGCTTTGGCCGCCATTAGCCAGCGATCCGCTAGCACCGATAACTCACCACGTTTTGAGGAGATCACCTCACCATGGACGAACACATGGTCACCAATATCAACCAGATCTTTCCAAAGATTCAAACTACCTTCGCCAACCCCGGCGAGTGAAACCATCGCCTGGATTTCAGTGCCGTCACCGGCCCGCAGCGTTGCAAAGCAGAGTTTGCCGGTATTGCGTTGGAAAATTACCCGCCCCGCGATACCTACTTTCTCGCCTGTTTGGTGGTCTATCGGCAGATCCGGGTAGGCCGCGCGGACGGACGCAATTGTGGTGGTAACCGGCACCTGAACCGGGTAGGCCTCAATCCCAGCTACACCCAGCCGATCGCGCTTATCGCGCCTGATCCGCATTTGCTCGGGCAGATCGACCTCGGGGCCCAGTTCTTGGTCGGTTCTTTCGGTGGCCATGGGACCCAAGGCTATCTGGCTATCCCAAAAAGATTGTGAAGCGCCGGGTCGGGCCAATAAATAGAGTGGTTTGTGCTGCGACGACGCATGGGAACTCCTCTTATGCAGCGCCACCACGGTCGCATAAAACAAAGGACCCGATCATGCGGGACCTTGGTCATTCTCCCCTATGGTTTGCCTATGGTAATAGCTACTTACCCGCCGATCCGGGCGGTCATCTTTGACATTCATTCAACTTTAATTGATCAAGGCTCAGCCGCCCAATGGTTGGATGCCGCACTTCGGTCCACCCCACAATACTTAACTACTCCAGAGCGCACAGAGTTAACCGAATTCCT
>JBAXHK010000140.1:0-4979 GCA_037138935.1 Actinomycetes bacterium | reverse complement strand
TGGGTCGCCGCATAAGCCGCAGCCCAATCCTGGGACCCAGATTGCACGGCCGTGATGGTGTCGCCGACGCCATTGATCGCTGGGATCAAGCGGGTAGCGGCTATATCGCTGGCTCCGATGAGGGCCCAGCGCAGGGGTTGTGTCATGGGTAGATTGTGGCACGACACAATCACCGTGCGCACCCCTTCTGTTCTGACCACTCCCAAATTTGTGAGGCCGCCCATGAATATCACCGCCTACGCCACCCCAGCGCCGAATGCGCCATTGGCGCCATTTGTATTTAGCCAGCGCGAGGTCGGTGCCCACGACATCTTGATTGATATCAAGTTCGCCGGTATCTGCCATTCGGATATCCATCAAGCCCGTGAGGACTGGGGCACTGCAATCTTCCCGATGGTGCCCGGGCATGAAATCGCGGGTGTCGTGACCCATGTGGGCAATGCCGTGACCAAATTCAAGATCGGCGACCATGCCGGAGTCGGTGTTTTCGTAGACACCTGTCGTACCTGCCGGAACTGCAAGGCCGGGCTTGAGCAATATTGCCTTGGCCACATTGTGCTGACCTACAACGGGGTTGAGGCTGACTTAACGACCCCGACCTACGGTGGTTACTCAACCCATATTGTCGTGGACGAAAACTACGGTCTGGCTATCCCGGCCAATCTGCCATTGGATGTCGCAGCGCCGCTGCTATGCGCCGGTATTACTTTGTACTCTCCCCTTCGCTACTGGCAAGCCGGCCCTGGCAAACGAGTTGGCATTATGGGCCTGGGTGGCCTTGGGCACATGGGAGTAAAAATTGCGCACGCCATGGGCGCAGATGTCACTTTGATAAGTCACTCGCCCGGCAAAGAGGAAGACGCTAGGCGTTTGGGAGCCGACAATTTCATTTTATCGAGTGACTCAAAGACCATGAAAGGTGCTCGCAATTCATTCGATCTGATTATCAATACTATTTCGGCAGATATCGAACTTGATCGCTATATGTCCTTGCTCTCCTTGCAGGGCACGATGTGTGTTGTCGGATTGCCCACGAAACCCCTGTCGGTGCGGGCATTTACCCTAACCGAGCAACGTCGGTCACTTGCGGGTTCAAATATCGGTGGCATCGCCGAAAATCAGGAGATGCTGAACTTCTGCGCCGAGCATGGTTTCGGTAGCGATGTCGAAGTCATTGCGATTCAACAGGTTAATGAAGCCTGGGAGCGGGTGCTGAAGAGCGATGTGCGCTACCGTTTCGTGATTGACACCGGGTCACTTACCGCTTGATCGGTCGGGTTAAGCAGGTTGGCCCACCTTCGCCTTTGTTGATTTCACTCGCTTCATATAGGTGTACTTCGACTCCGTGCTGGCGCAATAAGGCAGCGGTCGCGTCATTGCCTGTTGCCATAACCACAACACCAGGTGAGACGGCAAGCACATTGCAGCCAAGTGACAGGTAATTATCTTCGGGCAGGCTGAGAATCTCGATCCCGCGGCGTTGCAGGGCTTGCATAAGTGGAACGGGGGCCAAGCGCGCATAGACAAGTACGAGATCGGCCCGAACGGCTGAAATAACTGACATCAGATGCAGGCAGTATTCGGGCCCCAGATCATGGGGCAGGTCAAACGTCTCAATCGCGATGCCATCAGCAGCCAATATCGGCCGCAACTGCTCGATGGCTTCGACATTAGTGCGATACGACCGACCAATCGCCAAGGTGTTGTCGTCAAGCCAATACATATCACCGCCATCGGCGGTCGCAGTACCCGTGAGCTTGCCAACCACCGGTACCCCGAGGGCGTGAAGCTCGGCGGCAAGTAGCGGTGGCTCACCGGCCCGAACCACTTTGGCACCGCGCAGTTCAATGACCCCGGAGGGAATTATGAAGGCTGGGTCATAGGTGAAACAGGCATCTGGCATGTCATCGACCGGCGCCAACTCTTCAACTTCACAGTGCAATTTACGCAGCAACTCGACGAATTCACGGTGTTGCTGCAGTAGCAACTCACCATCAACCGGGGTGACCCAATGCGCCTCCGCGTAATCACCGCGCAGCGAAGGTGCCCGAACTGCCACGCGGGTAAGTGGAGCCACCATTGAGCGCACTCCGTAATCGTTCATGCCTGCCTGCTTTCCAAGATTCCGGTGAGCCGAAGCCGATTGTGACGCAAGATGGCGATATAGATGGAGTTACCTGTGATGACGATAATGGCGAATACCAAGGTCAGCCACCATGGGTTGAAGAATATGAGCGGAAGCCAGACCCACAGGGTTAGCCAGTGCACCCACTCGGCCCTGCGCACCTCGACGAGGTAAGCACCCAAATCCTCGATCGTCAAACCAGGCAGTGCTTTCTTGCTTTGCCCGCCGAATACTGCTCCGAGTTCGGGCAGGGTTCGGGCTAATTTGGTGATTCCAATCTTGCGATACCTACTTCGCGTATCGAATCGATTGAAGTGAAGCGGGCCAACATCTCGTTGCAGCCAAGTATTCGGCCAGCGTGGGGCCGAGGCGCCGATGCAGATAGCGAGTCCAATCACCACCACGGCGGAGGCGGCGATATGCAGTAGCAGATCTTGGGCACTCACACGCGTTTGCCTAACGCCTCGGTTAGTCGTGCCAGTGCCGGGCTTATCGATCCCTTAGGCACTTTCACATGCACTATCGCTAACTCATCATGGGCGAATGCCTCGGATAGTGCGTCTGAAAGTTCATCCTCGGTTGACGCGAGCCAGCCTTTACCAACACCGAAAACATCAACCAGTTTTTCGGCAGCGAGCGGTGCGATGTCATTAAATGGGCCATCGCGCATCGGCCGCTGAGTGCCGAATCCGCAGTTGTCCATCACGATGATGATCGGGTGAACACCATTGAATGCGCACCAGCCCGACTCGATGCCGCTCATTGCAAATGCTCCGTCACCAACAAGTACGACCGGTCGGTGCTCAGCGTCGGCCTTTCCGGCACCCAAAGCAGCCGGTATTGCGTAACCCATCGTCGCGTAGTAGGCACTCGATATCGACCAAGCTGGTACCGGCAGCTCAACCGAAGCGAATAGGCAATCACCAGGGTCGACTATTAACCCGTGACTCTCATCCATCCGCGCTGCCACCGCGGCAATAAGCCGCTCAGCATGGATAGGTACCGCACCCGCCGATACGAATTCAGGGACATCATGTTCGGCTGGTAGTAGCGCATCACGGCCCGCAGCAACCGCATCTCGCAGCGCGGGTAAGAAGGCTGCGAGGGGTACCTCGCGGTAGGTGCGCAAGCCCACGGTGACGTCGGTGTCGGTGCAAGCAATGAGATGAGTAGGAGAGATATGCGCGGTGAAGCCACCAAAGTTAAGGTCGGTAGGTAGCACACCCAAACTCAAGAGCACATCAGCGCCTTCAACAACTTCAACGACGTTGACCGGGCTTACCGCACCTTGATAGACACCAAGTGCTAGCGGATGCCGTTCGGGGAATACCCCCTTTGACATTGAGCTCGTTGCCACCATTAAGCCAAGATGCTCGGCCAGGCCAAGTAGCGAGGCGGCCAATGACCTACGGGAAACCATTACACCGGCTTGGATAACTGCGGAGTTCGCTGAACGCAGCATAGAAACAACATCGGCGACGGCCGCGGCCAACTTGGCCTCATTGACCGGTTGCGGTTGCAATTGAATCGGGTCTGGGGATGAGCTGATTAGGTGATCAACCTGATCGCGCGGAATCTCTAAGTAACCTGGCCTTTGGGTTGCCAGCATGGTGGCAATGACCCGATCGATTTCTGCCGCAGCGGTGATCGGATTATCCAAGACGGCTTGTGCAACCGTCAGATCTTGGAAAACTTTAAGTTGGGTGTCGTAGTCCTTGACCCGGTGGTGGAGCATCGCCCCATTTGCCCGCTCCGCAATACCCGGTGCACCCGAGACAACGAGCAGCGGTACCTGCTCGGCCCAGGCGTTAGCCACCGCATTGGTCAACTTGAGCCCTCCGACGCTGTAGGTGCAGCCAACAACACCCAGACCCCGCAGCCGCGCATAAGCATCGGCGGCAAACCCTGAGCCCTGCTCATCGGCGGTGACGAGCATCGGCAGTCCCGCATCAGCCAAGGCCCCGAACAGGCGCAGGGCGTAATCACCAACTATGCCGAACCCAACGGTTACCCCGTGCTCAGCAAGGCGCCGGACCAGATGAGCGGGGATCGTGGTTTCACCGTTGATCAGCGGCTTAGTGCTATCGGGCATGCGAACCTTCTCTTAGCGCGGGCGGGTTCGTCCGAATCGGCGGCGAGGGAGGGATTTGAACCCCCGGAAGGTTTCCCTTCGGGCGCTTTCAAGGCGCCTGCATTCGGCCGCTCTGCCACCTCGCCAGGTGCCTACATACCGTAGTGCACCCCGGTCATCGGGACGAAAATGTCGGCGTCATCTAGCCAGATCCGCAAAGTCGCCACCGCGGTTACCCCCCGGTGGCAGTGTCCACCGCTATTTCGATCAGCAGCAAGACCGTGCAGATGAAGCCCCGGTATCACTACTTGGTCATTGACATCCGGGAATCTAAACCCACCATCGTGCCCGTCCAGGTCTCGAAGGCGAACTGCACCTCGTGATCCAAGACCTCGGTGAGTGGGCGATAAGGCGGAGTTTGGCGCGGCTCACTGCGCAACAACACCTCGGTGAAGGTGCCATCAACCCGGATCGCCGCCACCAGGTGGTCATGTAGTTGACCAGCCGCTTTGAGTACCTCATCAATTAAAGTGGTGAGCCCGGCGAAATCAGTGCCAGCGGCCACCTGTTCGGTGATACTCATCCCACCGGTTGCCACCACCGCGAAGGGCAGGCCCTGCTGTGGCTCGGCAATCACCGGGATGCCGTCAACCGGCACCCGCCAAACGGCGCCATCGAAGGCCACGATCTCGCCATCAACCGCCTCGGCGACACCGATGCCGAGCACCGCGTCTTTGAAAGCCTCAGCAACGGTGATCGCGGATTCATAGTGGCCTTCGAAGA
>JBAXHK010000139.1:0-4995 GCA_037138935.1 Actinomycetes bacterium | reverse complement strand
TGAATTCGGCGCAGAAATCCGCGCAACCTGGCACGATCCCGATATTAGGGCCGTTATTGCAGCGTACTTGGAGTCAATCGCTCGGAAGTGACGGCTGCGCCCAATGCCTAGCCTTAAGGGCGATGCGGATCAAAGGTAACTGCATTGGCACTCTTGCCCATGCGGCAATTTTGTGGGGGGTGCCCGCGCGTGAAGAATTTTGAACTGTGATCGCGTACTGCCAGTTACCAGCCCACACGCCAACTAGCAGCGCGGCTGAGGCAACGGGCGCCCAGCGCGCCCGCGTGAGTAAGCCAACCCCGCAAGCGATCTCGGCAACTCCGCTGGCGTAGTTGATGGCGCGGTGCGCGGGCAGGGCTTTTGGTAGCAAAGGCTCAAAGACCGATGGTTTGATCAGGTGGATCATGCCGCTTGCGAGGAATGAGCTGGCGAGAATCCTGGTACCAATTGGTGATTGCATGGTCATGTGCCCAGTGTCTCGCGTTTTTGGGTAGGTGCACTGACTCAGGTGGGACGTCTTGGGTATCCGAAGGGAAAGTGGCCTGCCATTGGGGCAGGCCACCGTCCTTAGGACTTAGAGATTACGCGAGAAAATTGCGTCAATCTCAGCTTGGTCTGCCGGGGTTAGTGCGCGGGCGCGCTGCCGGTCCCATTCCCGATGGATTTGCCGGCGCTTTGCGTCCTCACGGCTAAGGGACTCACGGTCAAACATTGATGCGAAAATGCTCGCGAAGGGCTTCACGGAGGGTAGCTCCTAATTCATTGTGTTGGTGCGGTTGACCTGGGGTTTTCCAGGTATACCGTGGTCGGTGGGCGGGTGTGCCCGATAACCAATTCAATTGTCCCTTACATTTCGTGCCCCCTGAACAAAAAAAGGGGGTTTGTGCGCGAATTCACAAACTGTTCACCTATTTCGTGAACAAAGGTGGGACAGGTCACAAATTCGCCGCTTCTTGCTGGCATGTGCGACGATCCACCCTTAGGTGTTAACTGTTGACCCTTTCACAGGAGGTACTAGTGGGAACGCAAATCACCTACTCGTCAAAGGGGTTCATTCCGCTCACCGTGCTGTGCCGCGATCGCTGTGGCTACTGCACTTTTGCGCAGTCTCCGGCGCATTTGCCGGCGCCCTACTTAAGCCCTGCTGAAGTACTAGACATTGCCCGCCAAGGCGCAGAGGCAGGATGCCACGAGGCCCTGTTCACCTTAGGTGAGCTACCCGAGGAGAGGTACCCGGTGGCCCAGCAATGGCTCACCGAGGCCGGGTATGCGACCACCGTGGAATATGTCGCGGCAATGTGCCAAATGGTGCTGGATGAAACCGGACTGTTGCCGCATGCAAACGCCGGGGCCCTGAGCCTTGATGACCTCGCACTGCTGCGCCGGGTGGCTCCGAGTCAGGGCATGATGATCGAGTCATTGCGTCCAGATCTGGCTGCGCATCGCGGGGCACCTGATAAAACCCCCGAGCGTCGACTAGCCACCTTGCGGTTTGCGGGGGAGTTGGAAATCCCATTTACCACCGGCATTCTTATTGGTATTGGAGAAAGCCGTGACGACCGCATCGAGGCGCTCGAGGCGATCGCGGCTGCGCATCAACGTTACGGACATGTCCAGGAAGTCATAGTCCAGAACTTTGTGCCTAAGCCTGGCACTTTGATGCGCGATCACCCAGCGTGCTCGCTGGACGACTTAGTAGATGCAATAGCACTGGCCCGCATGATTTTACCCGCCGATGTGCACCTACAGGCGCCACCGAACTTAGTTGATGATCCAGCGGTGTTAATCGAAGCCGGTATCGATGACTTCGGCGGGATATCGCCGGTGACCGCCGATCACGTCAATCCCGAGAAGCCATGGCCGAGTATCGAGTCGCTACGTGCGGTAGTTGAATCGCGTGGGCTCGCGCTCGTCCCACGGCTAACTATTTATCCGGAGTTTGTGCTCGACCCTGGGCGCTGGCTGGACGAGAACGTTCGGTTTGCGGTCCTAGATAGAAGTGACGCTGAGGGCTTTGGCCGCGATGACCCGGGAGCCACTTTCCCTGAGCGCCATGAAGCTGCGGCGAACGTGGGTACCGGAGCTGAAGTCGTGCAAATCGGTCGGCGGTCTTCGGCTTGGTATTCAGGCGCCGACCGATCACCGATGTCACTAATTGGCGGTGCGACGGCGCAGCCGGCAATCAAAGGTGCGGTTCGTGAGGTTTTAGCTGGCGCCGAAGTTGGACAAGAACTTGATGTGGCCGAGATCACCACTTTGTTTACCGCGCGCGGTGCCGAAGTTACTGCGATCGCAGCCTTCGCTGATGGCCTGCGGGAAAAAGTAAATGGCGATGAGGTTACGTTCGTCCACAACCGCAATATCAACTACACGAATGTCTGTACTTTTAAGTGCACCTTCTGTGGTTTCTCCAAAGGGCCGATGTCCTTGAATCTGCGCGGGGCCCCTTATCTGCTGACCAATGAGCAAATTGCCGAGCGAGTGCGCGAGGCTGCGGCCCTCGGGGCCACCGAAGTTTGCCTTCAGGGTGGGATCCATCCCGATTTTGACGGTAACTACTACGTCGAGGTCTGCCGTACCGTAAAAGCCGCTGTCCCTGACATGCACATTCACGGATTCACGGCCCTTGAAGTTACCGAAGGGGCGCGCCGGTTGGGTGAGCCACTGCGCGAGTACCTGCTTCGCATGAAGGAGGCCGGATTGAGCTCCCTTCCGGGTACCGCGGCCGAGATCTTGGATGACGAAATCCGGGCGATCTTGTGCCCCGACAAAGTCAACACCGAACAGTGGCTCGAGTGCCATGAGATTGCCCACGAAATTGGGTTGCGCTCGAATGTGACGATAATGTTTGGCAGTGTTGAGCAACCGGTGAACTGGGCTCGGCACATCGTGCGTACCCGTGATTTACAAAAGCGCACCGGTGGGTTCACCGAGTTTGTGCCGCTACCGTTCGTCCATATGGCCTCACCTATTTACTTAAAGCGTCGGGCTCGGCGTGGTCCGACTTGGCGCGAGACGGTGCTCATGCATGCGGTCGGGCGTATTGCATACCACGGCCAGATCAGTAACATTCAAGCGTCTTGGGTCAAATTGGGTGTTGATGGTGCGCGTCAATTGCTGCAGGCGGGAGTTAACGACCTTGGTGGCACTTTGATGGATGAAAATATTTCCCGTGCCGCTGGGGCTACCCATGGCCAGGGTTTGACGCCGGCCGATTTCCAAGCCGTCTGCGATCCGATTGGCCGCACTGCCCGCGAGCGAACCACTTTCTATGGTGTAAGTCCCAGTAACGAAGGCGTGTTGTCAGTATGAAAGTTAGGTCGCTGGTTACTTCTACCCAGGAGACCTGCAGTGAAGCGGGCGCAGCGGTAAATCCGCCCACGATAATCGTGATTGCCGCCGTGGTGGTACAAAACCCACTCGCCGGGAAAGGCAAAGTGGATAATTTAACCGAGCTTGTTGAACTTGGCCGCGAATCCAGCGAGTTATTGGTGCAACAGGCCCTTCGCGCGCTAGCGGCAATGGGTGTAGAGCCTGCTGCAGTTCGCGGCTACGGCAAGGGTGCGATCGTTGGTGTTGATGGTGATCGTGAACACACCGCCGCGGTGCTGCACCCGCGTTTTGGGGCCCCGGTTCGGGCTGCAATCGGTGGCGGCGCTGACATCATCCCCGGCACCAAGAAGGTTGGTGGCCCGGGCGCTCAGATCACCATGCCGATCAGTAACAAAGATGATCGCTGGGTCTTCGATGACATGGATTCGGTTGATCTGTCTATCGCCGATGCCCCGCATGCTGATGAAATGGTTATCGCACTGGTATTAAGCACCGGTGGTCGACCAAATGCCCGCGTGAAGAAACCCTCCTAAGGAGCCCGATGTTCAAGGCGATGATCATGTTGACCCGGCGCGATGACCTAACCCACGAACAGTTTGCGCAGTGGTGGCTCCAGGAGCATGCGCCCATGGCGCGTGCTCTACCAAATGTTCGTCGCATCCTCTTTAATCTCGTGGAGCAAAACCCTGATGCGCCCTGTGATGGGATAACCGAACTCTGGTTCGACTCCCGTGAAGATTTCGATGCAGCGTACGCAACCGAGATCGGCAAAAAGGTAGCGGCCGACTCCTTGGCGCACCTGAGTTCGCGCGTGCGGCTATTTGTTGACGAGCAGTCGGTGGCCTGAGGAAGTAATGAATGCGGCCCGGGAAAGTGAGCGGTCCGGTGCCTAAGCGCTCGTATCTCGGCACTCCGGCAACGGCGCCTGGTCCGGCCGGGCCGCAGATGCTAAAAGCCTTCGGACAAATTCGCAACAACCCCTTGATGTATCTAAATGGCGTGTGGCAAGAGTATGGCGATGTTGTGCAATTTCCAATCCCACGCCCGCCGACTTACCTGGTGGTAGACCCGTCGGGGGTTGAGCGGGTGCTCTTGGGTAGCGCCCGCTACTACGGTAAGTCGACAATCCAGTACCGAGCTTTATCGCTGGTAACCGGTGAGGGTCTGTTGACCGCTGATACCGAGATGTGGCGGCGCCAGCGGCCGATGGTGCAGCCGGCATTTCATTACGAGAGCCTTGCTGAGATCGCCGCTCACATCGCGGTCGCGATCGATCGTATAACCGATGATTGGCGCCGGGCAGGTTCTGGCACCGTAATGGATGTCGATGCGGCAATGATGCACGGCGCATTGGAGGTGGTGGGCCATGCATTATTCGGCACCGACCTAACTCGAGACGCTGAGCAATTGGCCAGTGCAACATTAAATGCATTAGACGTTGTCATCGCCCGGGCTCGGGTGCCGATTTCGCCGCCGGCTTGGGTTCCGACACCCGCGAATCGAATATTGCGTCGGGCCAATGGTCAATTAGACGCCGCGGTGCATGCGATGCTTCAAGGTCGACGAGCTGAAAACCGTAATTCACCGTCCGACATGCTCGACATCTTGCTTTCGGTTCGAGGTGATGATGGTGTTGGGCTCACCGACCTTGAGATTCGCAAT
>JBAXHK010000138.1:0-5004 GCA_037138935.1 Actinomycetes bacterium | reverse complement strand
CCATGGCCTTCGTGTTGAGGTCCTGCCACATCTTCGCCTGCTTTGCGCGGTCCGGCTCAATCTTTGCCGCCTCGACAGCGGCATTGAAATCCGCGTTGTCGTACTGCGAAAGGTTGAACCCGCCCGTTGGCGTGAACAGCTCAGGGATGATGGTTGATGCGTTCGGCCAGTCAGGGCCCCAACCTGCATTGATCAATTCATGGGCTTTCTCCGGATCGAAGACAACGCCGTAGTACTGGCCTGGCTCAATCGGGTTTGGCTTTGCTGTAATGCCCGCCTTGCCGAGTGAGTCGACCACAATTGCTGCCGCTTTATCAGCGGTTGGCGACTGCGGGTAATCGAAGGTGATCGTCGGCGCAGCTTCACCAGATGCAGCGATCAACTTCTTTGCGAGCTCCGGATTGCCAGCATCTGCAACCTTCTCGCCGAGCAAGGTTTCCCACATGCCAGTTGGCGCATAATCAACACCCATGTTCGGCTTGATGACGCCATCTGCGTAGTCACCGGCAAAATCTCCACCGGCATTCTTGCGTAGCGCGTCACGATCAAGTGCCACCGCTATCGCCTGGCGGATCTTAAGGTTCGGCACCTTAGCGGTATTAATGGCTAGATAGCGCACATATGGATCGAGCTCACTGATCGCCCGGCCTGCGAACTCGGGATTAGCCTCGGATGGGCTCTTGTAGATAACACCCAATTGCTCCGGCTCAACGCCATTGGCGAGCGCCGTGGCGTCATTACCCGAACTGGTGATCAGGCGTTGGTCAATTACCTTTACATCAAGGCCGTAGTCAACTTCCCAAGTGTCTGGGTAAGCCTTGCGGTAATCATCGCTGGCTGGATCCCACTTGTCGTTGCGGACCAACACCATCTTTCCGCCCTTGCCGTTCTTATTCGACTCGATCTTGTATGGGCCGGATGAAACCGGCGCATCGCCGTACTTTTCACCGGTATCCGATGCCTTGGGCACTGGTGCGAAGGCGGTCAGGGTTACCGTGTAGTTGAAGTCCGGTACCGGACGACTCAGATTGAACGTGATGGTCTTGCCATCGGCCGAGCAGGTAACCGCCTTATCGAACAACTCCTGACCTTCGCCGGTGTACGGGCCCTTATACGCCGATGAACCATCTTCCAAGGTTGGAATGTCAAGCATCGAGATGGCATAAGTGGGGCCGCCGGTGATGACATCTGTTGCGAAGGTGCGTGAGGTGCCGTAAGCAACATCAGCGCAAGTAACAGGTGAGCCATCTTGGAAGGTAGCGCCATCGCGAATGGTGAACTCCCAAGTCTTACCACCATTTGTCACGGTACCGGTGTCGGTAGCAAGGTCACCAACGATCGACGTGCCTTCTGCGGCATCGGGTGAGAACTTATATGCGGTTAGCGTGCGATAAATCGTGCCATTGAAGAAGGCCAGATCCTCACCCGTGTAGATGCGTTGCGGATCGATTTGATCGAACTGCTCGAGATTTGTCAGGTAGTAAAGGGTGCCGCCCTTAGCCGGCTCTCCACCACCTGACGTGCTCGAACTACTGCCCCCGCCGCATGCGGCCAGAGCAAGTGCAGCAACTGCACCTACCGCCGCTATGCGCAGGCCCTTATTAGCCTTACCCATAATTCCTCCCAATAAATCGGACCAAGTTGCCTTGGTCCACGACATCGCGTCCCCGTGGCCCAATTGCAGCCAAGTTACCGATCTTCTTAGGTACCGAAAGCGTGAGCATTTGGCTCACACCCGTCCGGCGCGGGGATCTAGGGCGTCGCGGACAGCGTCCCCGACGAGATTAAAAGTGACAACAAGAACCACCAGGACCACGCCTGGAATGAATAAATAGGACGGAACCACACTGAAGTAACTGACCGAGTTGCCCAACATGCCACCGAATGAAGTGTCCGGCGGCAGCACTCCGACTCCCAAGAAAGACAAAGCCGCCTCGGTGCCAACATAAGTTGGCAATGTCAACGTGGCGTAGACGAGAATCGGTGCCCATAGATTTGGCAGGATTTCCTTAAATAAGATTCGGTAGCGGCTAGCCCCCATCGCGATCGAGGCTTCAACGAATTCACGTTCTCGCACACTCAAGACTTGCCCGCGCACAATACGCGCCAAATATGGCCAGCCAAAAATACTTAATACGATGATTAAGTAGGTGATTCGCGATGGGTTGCCATCGGGAATTCCAAGGGCTGTTAGACGCTGCGTCAACACTCCCGACATTGCCAAGATGATGAGCAGGAACGGGAAGGCAAGAATGAGATCCATGGTGCGCCCGATGACGGCGTCGGTCTTGCCACCGGCGTAACCGGAGATGATTCCAAGTACTGTGCCAAAAAAGACGGTGAGAATGGTCGCGGTGGTTGCAATCAGTAGCGATATACGCAGGCCATAAAGCAATTGCGCGAAAATATCGCGCCCGGTACCCCACTCGACTCCGAGCGGGTGTTCGGTGCTGATGCCGCCCCAGGTGCCGACCGGGCCGCCGCCACTATCACTTATCGACTCTTTGTCGAATGAATATGGGTCAACGCCGAGTAGCCCGCAGATTACTGGAGCAAAAATTGCTATTAAATATAGGGCGATCAAGATGAACAAACAGACCATGGCCAATTTATCGCGGCGCAGCCGCGTCCACACAATTTGCCGAAGTGAGCGGCTGGGAATTTCACTGCCGATCAATTCAGCAGGGCCGTCGATCACCGCCACGTTGACCACCAAAACACCCCCGTCTTTTTGGATCAACCATCGATCCAAGCCTCACTGAGATGTTACTCCTCAGTAACACCGCTGCAAGCGCAGTACGGAAAGAGTATGAGATTGTGACCTAGTTGTGCCAAATAGCGAGGTACTAGGACTGGACTTTGGGCTTGCGCCCTGCCTTTGAACGGTCCGCGGCCATCAAGAGCACCTTGCGGATCCGCACCGTTGCCGGGGTCACCTCTACACATTCGTCCTCGCGGCAGAACTCTAGGGCCTGCTCTAGTGAAAGCTGCTTATGCGGGATGAGGGGCACCAAGATATCGCCTGAGGACTGGCGCATATTGGTTAACTTCTTCTCCTTGGTCGGGTTGACGTCCATGTCATCAGACCTTGAATTCTCACCGACGATCATTCCTTCATATACCTCGGTGCCAGGACCGACGAACATGGTGCCGCGATCTTGGAGGTTCGCCAACGCGAAGCCGGTCGTTGGACCGGAGCGATCGGCCACCAGTGAGCCGGTCGGGCGAGTGCGCAACTCGCCATGCCACGGCTCATAGCGCTCAAAGACGTGGTGCAATAGGCCGGTTCCGCGAGTCTCAGTGAGGAACTCGGTGCGAAAGCCGATCAGGCCACGGGCCGGGACGATGTAGTCCATGCGGACCCAGCCGGTGCCGTGGTTGACCATCTGCTCCATGCGGCCCTTGCGAAGCGCCATTAGTTGGGTCACGACGCCGAGGTAGTCCTCGGGGATGTCAACGCTCAGGCGCTCCATCGGCTCATTTACTTTGCCGTCAATGATGCGCGTAACGACCTGCGGCTTACCGACGGTGAGCTCGAAATCCTCACGTCGCATCATCTCAACGAGGATCGCCAACTGGAGTTCGCCACGGCCTTGGATCTCCCAGGTGTCGGGGCGCTCGGTCTGGTTCATTCGAATCGACACGTTGCCGACGAGCTCTTGCTCCAGCCGCGCCTTGACCATGCTGGCGGTGAGCTTTTTGCCGCTCTTGCCCGCAAGAGGTGCAGTGTTGATGCCAAATGTCATCGAGATCGACGGCTCATCAACGGTGATCACCGGAAGTGCAACCGGATTATCGATATCAGCGAGGGTCTCGCCAATGGTGATCTCTGGGATGCCGGCAACCGCGATGATGTCACCGGGGCCCGCGCTCTCAGCGGGCACACGGGTTAGGGCTTTGGTGATGAGTAGTTCAACTACCTTGGCACGTTCTACGGTGCCATCGGCCTTCATCCAGGCCACCTGCTGACCCTTTTTAATGTAGCCCTGATGCACGCGGCAAAGTGCAAGGCGACCGAGGTAAGGCGAGGCATCAAGGTTGGTGACGTGCGCTTGCAAAGGCTTGGCCTCATCATATGAAGGCGCCGGCACCGTCTTAAGTAATGTCGTGAAAAGCGGCTCGAGGTTTTCCTCCTCGGGCATGCCACCGTCAGCGGTGCGAGTCAGTGATGCGCGGCCGGCCTTGGCACTCGTATAAACAATCGGGAAGTCAATTTGCTTCTCGGTGGCGTCTAAGTCCAAGAACAGTTCGTAAGTTTCGTCAACAACTTCGCCAATATGGGAGTCGGGGCGGTCAACTTTGTTGATAACCAGGACAACCGGCAGGTTCTTCTGCAGCGCCTTGCGCAGCACGAAGCGGGTCTGTGGCAGCGGGCCTTCAGATGCATCCACGAGCAGCACTACGCCGTCGACCATCTCTAGGCCGCGCTCGACCTCACCGCCGAAGTCGGCGTGGCCGGGGGTGTCGATGATGTTGAAGGTGACACCACCCTCAGGAGCCCCGGGGCCCGTGTAGTGCACCGAGGTGTTCTTCGCCAAGATCGTGATGCCCTTTTCGCGCTCAAGATCCATGGAATCCATGACTCGGTCATTGACGTCCTGGTTCTCGCGAAAGGCCCCCGATTGCCACAGCATTGCGTCCACCAAGGTGGTTTTGCCGTGGTCGACGTGGGCAATAATGGCAACATTTCGAAGATCTTCGCGGAGGGTCACCACGGCAGCCTATGTGGTGCAGGGCCGTTCAGTGAAAACGCTGACATTGGTCAACTACGTGAACGCGCACGTTTTTGTCGTCAAAAACCCAATTTACGGTGATTTAACGACAAAAACGCGCGCACTCAGCAGCGATGGGTCCTTTGCTGCCCAACGGGCGAACTGCAGCAACGCCAAGATGATCGAGAGCGCAAGAAGTAACAAAGCCTCGACGAGCTCATTACCTGATTGCTCATTTAATTCATGTCACAAGAACTCGGGGTGCTTCCTTGGGATAGGTCTTGGCATAGAG